>CAXBNB010000058.1:0-11242 GCA_963976505.1 uncultured Reichenbachiellaceae bacterium | reverse complement strand
GCGGTAACAGAATGATAAAACTTAAAATTAGAAAGCGTTTCATTGCTTAAAGCTTTCTTTTTTTACCGCATCTACAATCCTATTGTACGATCGCTTCAAACCAACCCAGAACATTTCACCTTTACTGGTATTTACAAACTGCACCACCACAGCATCAATATCACTGTGGTACCGTGCAATACTGCAATATCCTGGTAGCCAGCCTGTATGTTCGTACTCGTAAACCGAAGAATATATCTCTTGCTCTTTGTCTGTTAGTAAAGTGCCGTCAATAAGTGCTCTTAAGAAAGCAGCCACATCTTCAGCAGTTGCAACCATATTTCCGCCCGGAAGAGGAAAATCCCATGATCTTAAATCGGGTTCCCAACCGATTAAATAACCGCTCATTACCCTGTTGGTGTCAGAAGCTTTGTAATCCTTATATGTGTTGATTAAACCAAGTGGTTCTATAATTTCAGCTTGAATATAGTCCTGATGAGAATAACCCAACGTTCTATCTATAATTTCGGCTATCAATAAGTAGTTGGAATTAGAATAGCCATATTTTTTATTGGGTTTGAACTTAGCTTCTTTATTATAAACCCGTGCAAGAAAGGACATATAATCCTCAAAGGTTTCTCCGTCAATTTCAGGTTCACTGGACCAATCTCTTATCCCACTGCGATGCTGTAGCATCATTCTCAACGTGATCTGATCCGCATATTCGATTTTATCTGCCACTTCAGGGATAAGCTGGGCCAGTGTGCTTTCCAGTGATAGCTGCTGTTTGGCAACCAGTTTAGTTGTAGCGGCCGCAATATAAAGTTTGCTGATGCTGGCGATTTTAAATAGAAGGTGAGCGTCCGCTGGAACCAGGTTCTCCCGGTTATTCCAACCCGCGCTGTAGAGTGTCGATTTTTCGGATTGGTTAACGCAAACGATAATGCCGTCATATCCATTGTCAAGGGTTTTTTCCACCTCTTCCTGAATTGATTTTGGGAAGTAGATCAGATCCCTAGAACAACTATTTAGTACCAGCATTAAGAGTAGTAGGCTAAGACTGCCTAGAGTGTTCGTTTGGAAGTTTTTCATATCGTCTGTTTAAACCTAATTGTGAATATTGATTGCGATAATTGCGAATACCGTTAATTGCCCTATCAATGGCATTTTGAGATTTTTGCTAAAATCTATACCCAATTCGCAAGTGCATATTTAATTCAAATCCACTTTCGTCTTCTGAGTAGCCGGCACGCTCAGCAAGGGTGTAGCTATATCCTGCACCAATGCCTGCTTCATAATTAAAATGGTCTCCGATTTTCCTCCTAATTCCCCAAGTAGGAATTATGGCGAAGTCACTTACCACCGGAGCATCGTCAGTATTGAACAGCGCCAATTCCGGATGATAACTAGTCTTTAAGGCTATAAAATTGCCGCTATTTCCATCAATCCTTTTTGAATTTTGGTAGCGTTTTTGGAGGTTGTAATAATACCTAGGCTCAATAACTATAACTGGAGTAAGAATAAAAGGAGAGTCATAGCTATCATAATAGGTGGTTTCCCAAATACCAAAGTCAAAACCAAGCTCTGTTCTTAGCGCAATGCTATTTGATAGTTTAACTTCATTATAGGCCCAAAGTCCTAGAACCCCGGTTTGCACTCCAAATGTTGATTTTTCTACACTTGCGTTTTGAGACTTGGCGATTAAGGATAGTCCGCACAAAGTCAAGATGAATGCTGCTTTTTTCATAATTTCTTTTTTAAATTATTAATCTTCACAATGCGTCTCCTGATATTATCTTTTTAGCTTAGGAGATTAGGTTTTCCTACTCTGCATTGTCAATCTTATGGTGCAAAAGTGAAGTGTATAGAATTGTGAATCGTTCGGAAATGTAATTCCGTACTTATACAGCGGTATATAACTTTCTATGCTGGCTAAAGCCTGAGTAGATTTCAATCCTACCTTAGGTCTCATCCCTTCGATTTTCTAAAAATCTATTGAATGCCGTTTAGGAGCCAAAGCCAGCTTCCTAAGCCAGCGCTAAAAGGCTAAGCTTGATTTTGTCCAAAAATGAATTGAATAGGTCCTCGGTATATCACCGCTGGTTAATCTTAGAAATAAATCCTGTACATAAGATTAGGAAAGAGTCCGATCTGGGTAACAAAACCGATATTATCGGCTTCGCTTTCATCGTAATACTCCGATATTCTTCCTTCTGCAGCAGTGATATTGGAGATGTTGAGGAAAAATTCCTGGGTGGTTTTTATTTTATTCCACTTGTAGCTCATAGAGATATCTATCTGATAGAGGTCGTCAAGGGACGATTCATAGGCTTTATCATAGTCCCAGTATTGTTCATTGGCTGGATCTACATTTAGCTGGCCTTGATCATTTCTCCTAAGCGGTATTATTTTTCTTCCTCCGCCCATAAAAACTCTTAGATTAATCGTGAGCGCCTGATTGTTCTTTCTTCCAAGGTTAAGAAATTCTTTTCCAGCTAATAGATTGGCTATATAATGGCTATTATAGGGTGTATTACGCCACCTGTTTTCCAGTGTTTTATACTCCGATTGAAAAAGCGACATATTGATCAGGAAGTAATAGCTGTCGTTAAAGAATTTTTCGATAGTAAGCTCCACTCCATAATTCCTGCCTTCCCCTTCATTTACAAGATTTACGTATTCATAGTCTATTCTTTCATTAATTGTGGCATAGTAGCTAGCGTTTTTGGCTACAGGTAAATCATATAGCCACTGGTAGTATAGTCCCAATTTTGCTTTTAGATCAGACCTAAATCGTTTTTCTATCGCAAGCGTGTAATGGTCGGCTTTGAGCAGCCCCATATTGCGGTTGGGTTCTGTGAGAGTGCCTTGATCATTTGGAACTTTGGCAAAATAGTTATGGACACTTTCCATGGTGCTGTGCTTACCATATCCCAGTGCAAGATCAATTGTGGGGTTTAGCTCCCAATTCATGGCAAATCGCGGTTCTAATGTTTGGTTTTGATTGTAGAATTCATTCATCTGATGAATACCGGTAATAAATGAGAGTTTCCTGGATGCCTGAAATTTCCAGCTGATGAAATTCCTAAGAGTGCTCATTTGCTCATCAAAATCAGCGAGTAATCTCCTAGCCGATACCGTGTCTTTTCGCAGTGCCTGGAAATAGTTATCGTTGAAATATGCATATTTAAATCCTGCTTGTATCTTATTCCGATTGTTGATTTTATAATGGAGGGTCATTGCTCCCCGGTAAGTGGAACTTTTTAAGTCTCCGTCAAAATATTTGTAAGCTGAACTCCGGGCTTGTGCAGGAGAAATGGATCTAGCTTGCACATCATCATTGATACCATCTGTAGAGTACACTACAGAAGTATTGAGATAGCTCTTTTCGGAAAGGTTGATCCAGTGATTGACACCAGTGTTAAAAAGATAAGATCTCGTAGAATGATCCTTTGACAGCCTGCTCAACTGTCCAATGTGACCAGGCGACCCCATAGCTTCTATACCCGACATATTCTCCAAATCAAATCCACTGTAACCACCTAAACCAAAGATCGAGAAAGTACCTAGCTTTTCAGAAGGCAGCGTAATTTTGAAGGCACCATCTTGAAAATTTGTGGCTCCACTGCGGTCCAGCAAGCCGAGCTCGCTCATCAACGTGATAGTAGAATAACGGTAATTGAGCAGGAAAGAGCCGGCATAGCCCTTTTTGAGCGGGCCTTCTAGGGTGATGTCAGTACCCAAGATCCCCAGTCCAAACACGCCTTCAAAGCGTTCATTGTTTCCGGATCTTAGTTTAATATCATACATCCCCGATAGGACATCACCATATTCTGCCGGAAATGCAGATGAGTAGAAATCGGAAGTAGCCAGCAGATTATTATTGAGGGCACTGATGCCTCCCGTGCCAATCCCGCTTTGATTGGCGAAATGGTTTGGGTTGCTGATTTGCACCCCTTCCAATCTCCATTGCATATATTTCGGTGAATTACCTCGAACGATAATGTCGTTGCTACCATCTTGCGTTGTTGCTATCCCTGCGTAGTTCGACATGATTCGGGTAGGATCGTTAAAAGGTCCTGCATATCTGTTTGATTCCTCTGGAGAGATTGATCTGGCGCTAAGCAATACCATGTCATTGACGGGAGTTCCTTTGTCCATTTGTGCTACTACGGTCACCTCACCCATTTTGGTAGCATACTCATGCAGGGTGAGGTTTAGTACCACTTCCTTGGCCGAATTCACCACAATGTTTGGGACTATTTTTTTCTCATAACCGATATATGAAAGTTGCAGATTTACACGCCCAACTGGCACTTCTTCAATCCGGAAATTTCCATCGATATTCGTGGTAGCACCAATTGGAGGCGAGGAGTCTTCTATCCTTACGGTTACTCCAATCAGCGGTAATTTGCTCTCCTCATCTATTACCTGTCCACGAATGGTTTGGCTAAGAGCCTTTTTTATGTTCCCCTTAGGCTCTTGATTAGGTTTTGATGAAATGATAATGGTGTCACTTGATTCCTGGTAGCTAAGCTTGTTGTCTTTCAAAACAACAGCTAAAGCACTTCCATGCGACAGGCATGGCCTAAGAAAGATGAAGACTAGTATCCAGAAAAATTTCCACCTTATATCACTCTTGTATAATAGATTCTTCAATGGTAGCAGATTACTCAGAAGCTTGCAAATTGGAGAACAAGAGAACTTTCAGCCCATTAATATTGGCTGGGTCGTTGATAATATTCTCAGAAGTACCATCACAGAAATATTCTTTCTTCCAATGGGAACTCCTATTTAAAAAGGGCTCAAAGGCCATGGTAGTGGCTGGCATGGCGTCAGTTTAGAACTGCAAGATAGCCTAAGCTTTTTATAAAGGAAGTAAGGGCTAGAACTATGCTTAGTATAGAAAGCTAAGAACTGCTAGAAATTGTGAATCGGGTCGATAGTAAAATGCATGCGCCGGGCATAATTACCGACTTTGAAAAGGATAAACACCATTGATTTCTCCGCACCGGTGCTATATCTTGTTTCCTAGTTTTAGGTTTAGCCTGACCCGGTAAGCGTGTATTTGGCTTAATTTCCATGCCTAAAAGTCTTCAATTCTCTATACCATTAGTTCACTTAGATACAGATTTCCTATAGCGCATGATAGCTATGGTTGCGGAACCAAGAACAAAAGCAGGTATAATTTGAACTAGAGCGCCATAAACAACATGGTTTAGAAGCGTTTGAGTCCAGTGATCAAAGTATTGTCCATAATGAGTGCCAATTTCCCATCTTGTATCAAGCCACCAAGCAGCAACAACCGTAAGCCTGGAAAAAGGTGAAAAAATGATTAAACCACCCAACAATAGGAGATAGGCTTTCTTTTCATCATAAAGTTTTATTCCCCAATAAACTGAAAAGGCTAAGGCTAGCCAGAGCAGTCCCAATATGAAAATAACATATTCAGGCAGACCGGCTAGTTCAAGTAAAAAACGAAAAGGGGTTAAAAAAAGACTAATAATTATCGGGACTTTGGCAAGATCAAGGGCCCGATGAAGAAGGCTTTGCTTTTTTTCTATTTCCTTTTCTATAATCATTGAATCTTTCCTTTTCATTTTAGGCTTGTTGCCAGCGGTTTTTGCAAAAGGTCATTTTAATGCCCTTTACACGGTGCTATCCGCACTTCAGCTTTCTGTCTTTGGGCTTTTATCTGAACGACCATTATCGTAAAGTCCTTCAACTGCAAGGGCTTGTCCATTTTCCACAATGAATCTTAAGCGAAACGAACTATTCTCCTTTAGCATAAACTCCTTGTCGCTGAGCGGTATCAGTTTATATTGAATTTCTGTACCTTCTCTCTGATAATACAAGTTGTTGTCCTTCAAACTGATCATCCTCGGTCCATAATTCCCAATGTAAGATTTAAGAATAGTAGTATCCACCAATACTGGCTCCATTATTGCCTCGAGCCCTTCCAAATGCCAGGCATAAAACCCTTTATTGATTTCATTCTCTTTGCTTGCCTGTATTAAAGTTTCTAAGGCCTTAATTTGTGCAAGTTCTAAAGCTTGGCTTGCTGGGACTTCTATATGTGGAGTTACACCGACCCCTTCCCAGTTTGTTTTTGTGATTGGGTTTATGGCCCTTCCGAAGGGAATATTTATCGAAAATTTATCGGTAGCAATTACTGGTCCGCCAGGATGTGCCCCACCCCCGGTTGTTTCACCAATTATTGTGGCTCGTTTTAAGTGTTTCAAATTGTAGCTAAACTCTTCTGCTGCTGAAAAGGTTCTGTTACTTGTTAATAGATATACTGGAGTATTTGGAACTCGCCTTCCTTGCACATGTGGAAGGGTCCAGCTTTGTGTCGTCTCATTGGAGGGTCTCCAATAAAAATTATTTAGATGTACAGGATTGCTGTCAAATAGGTAGCTGGTGATAAGTTGAATCATTGCCGGGCTGCCACCGCCATTCATCCGTAAATCGATAATTATAACATCACTGTTACTTAAAAAATTCATTGCAGAAACGGCGGTTGAACCAGCGTGTTCTACATCAGAAAAGCTTCTTAAATCTAGGTATCCAATATTCCCGCCTAATATTTTCAACTCCCTAAACCCAAAATTTTCACGCTTAATTTCATTGATATATCGATTAAGATAAGTCAAACTATCCTCAGCGGTAAATACTTCGTTTTGCGCTTTAATGCCTTCAGGGTCATAATCCACCCGAATGTGCTTGTCCTCGCTTATTGATAACAAATCTTCGGTAAGCTGATGCGCAAAATCATTGGGATTATTGATCGAATTATACTTTTCACTCCATAGGTTTTCCCTGATTAAATCAGACATTTCCTTTGCCAGTTCTGGAAAAATATAGAACTCCATTAGTTTGTTACTGACTGAGTCTACAGTAATAGCTTTCTCCTGATAGGTGAGTTCGTCATATCCATCTTGCGCATTGGCTTCATTGGGAAGAAGTATTGAAAAAAAAGTGATCACCAATAAAAATGAATTCGTTCGTTTCCTAATTTCCTCTTTAACTCTAAGCACCCGGTTAGCCACTGTTATTTAGTTTTAATTCTGTCTTTATAGAATGCTTGACTACTTTACTCAACAGCTTTTATCGCATCACTACCGCTTTTGAAATTTATAAACCCCATTGATATCGCCGGCCAGTAGCAAAATATAAGTACCTTGTTTTATGTTTAGATTGGCCCGATAAGCATCATAAGCTTGAATGTCCATCTGCACAAGGCAATTACCGCCTAAATCAAATATGCGGAGTTCGGCTTGCCAGTTTTTCTGAGTTTTGGCATCGATGATAATATGATCTTGGACAGGATTAGGGTAGAGCATATATTCTGTTTCCTGAACTAAATATATCGGAGCGTTTAGGCTTAGGGCCAGTTGAAAATCGGGAATACCGTAGCCCATTGAATCGTTTGGGGTGGTAAATAGGTGAGCCGACTGACGAATATAATTGGCAATTTCTTCACTGTGCTTTGCAGGATAGGCTTCAATTAAACAAGCGGCTAATCCAGCAACAAGCGGTGCGGAAAAAGAAGTACCAAAATCGGCATTGAAATTTCCAGTTCCGTCAATCAGTGTTGTAGGACTACCTTGGGCCATAACATCGGGCTTTACGCGGCCATCAAAGCTTGGGCCAATGCTTGAGAGTAGAGCGTAATTGCTTTGCCAACTAACAGCACCCACGGTGAGTACTGAATCTCCATCAGCTGGTGCCGCAATATGGGGTTGTGGGCTATCTCCTTCATTACCTGCACTAGCAATCACTAAAATACCTTTGGTAGCAGCGATATCGGCGGCTCTGGTTATTACAGTGGTATTGCCGTCCATGTCGCTATAGCTGTAATTATCTTGCGGGTTGTCAAATGTTTGGTAAGACAGCGAAGTGTTTATGACATGCGTCCCAACACTGTCTGCGAACTCCGCTGCCATTACCCAATAATCCATTTCTAGTGGAGTCTCCTGATATATATCTTCCGTGGTGAACAACCAATAATTTGCGTCGGGAGCGGTGCCGATCATCGTATCAGCAAGATTGGCGGCCATTATGGACAAGACACTGGTGCCATGGCTACCCCAGCCAGAAAATACGTTAGTGTCATTGCTTATAAAGTTGTAAGAGCCCATAAGTCTGGGAGAAGTTCGTAGACTATCAAATGCAGAACCTTGCAAAAAGCCATCATAGCCAGCATCAATTACTGCGATTGTAATGCCGGTACCGGTATAACCCTCTTGGTGCAATAGATGACCATTTAACATTTCTATCTGGCCCCGCGAATAGCCATAATCAAGGGTATCACCAGTTTGAACTCCACACAAGAAACTTTTATGTTTCTGAGGAAACTCAATGCGTTTCACAAAGGGTAAGGATGCAATTAATTGAGGTTGCGAGTGTCGGACATAGATATAATTCAACCATTTTGAATGGGCCAAAGTTGTGGCACCCAATTCGTGTAAATTCTGTTTATATTCTTTTGCAATAGGCAAGTCACTCGTTCTTAAAGGAATATTCTGCAAGGCTCTCCTGTTAAGGGCAGCTGTAGACAAGAATCTTTCAGGGGTTTCGAGTAGTTTCTGGCTAGAGCCTTTATCTTTTAGATAGACTCTAAATTCAGTTTGATTTTGAGCTTTTATATTTAGGCAAAAGAGCAGTCCTGTTATTATATAAATACACTTGTTCATTTTATATTTTGTAAAGTTTATACGATTAATGACTAACATATTGTTTCTGAGTTGTTTTGGTGAGATTTTTTATTGAGTTTTGTATCTACTAGAATCATGAACTCTGCGATTTTAATTCATTTTTTTTTTAAAGCTTCTAATCTTTTCTTGTGATCTATGCTTCCACTTAAGGCAAAAGCCTTTGTCATAGCCTTTAAAGCATTGGCATAGTCGTTCTGACTTTCATAATAATCGGCCAAGGAGTCGAAAGCATTGGCACTACTTGGATAATACTCAATGCAAAGCTCAAAAAACATTTTAGCCTTAGCGGTTTGCCCCATATCGAGGTACATATAGCCACTCATATTCATCAGCTCTTCAGGATAAGGTGGAACAGGATGGCCAAAATGAGTTTCGAGTTTTTGAGCCCGGTATTTCATAATTTTATACAAGTCGTCTTTAGGTGTTTCTGGCACATTGAACTTATCGGTTTGCTCCATTTGATACCATTGAAAAAGGGCCAGCATTCCGTCTAGCATGGAAGGAAGTGGAACCGTTCCGTGCAAATCGTTTGGATAATGCTTCCAGTAGGATTTCAGCCCTTGGCCCTTCTCCTTCAGCAGATTTGTAAATTGCACATTGGAGCGTGAGAAAAGGGTAAAATCAGAAGTATCCTGCATCAGATTGTCGATGGTAATAGTTGGATCTTGCATATGCAGTTGCCCGGCCATCGATATGAAAATGGCTTTGCCCTCGTGTTCTGCGGTAGGCAATGATTTTTGGGCTTGCTTCAGCAGATATTGATCATCCCAATCCAAGCTTGGGTCAATAGCCAAATAGTTGGCAAATTGCTTTGGGTCATTGATAAACTCATTACAAACAAAAAGACCGCCATAGGAATGGCCCACTAAAGTTCTGTAAGAGCTTGCCCGATATTTACGCTCCACAAAAGGAATGAGTTCTTCTTTTATAAATTTGGTAAATGTGGCGGCTTCGCCATTCTCTTGCTGAAAGGGCATTCCATGCTTGGAGGTGATGGTAGTTGGCGTCAGGTTTTTAGTGCGATCATGGTCATTGGAAATAGCAATGAGAATCATCTCGGGCATAAAACCACCGTAGTAGGTCTCATAAACGGAATTAAGTGCAGGAAGCAAGACGTCACCATCTAATAGATAAACTACAGGGTATTCTCTTTGGCTCTCAGGATTGTAGCTATTTGGTAGTTGAACGTAAATGGTTCGTGTTTCACTGAGGGTCTTGGAGTAAAGACTATCCTTTAAGCCTAGTTGTTGTAAATAGCTGCCTTCTTTTTGCGCCACTGCACAAAATTGAATGAACAGACTAAAAACAAGGATGTGTATGCTTCTTAAATTGCTTGTTGTTTTCATTTTCTTAATTTCTTTTTTGATGTTATTATCTTAAATGTTCTGGCAGCACCTCCCTAGTGGCGTTCGCTGCGATTTCTATAATTCTTTTCTGTCTCGTTTCTTCTCTTTTAGCCGAAACCACCCAGTACAAAAGCATTTTTTTACTAGAGTTAGATTGTGCCTTATAGAAGTCCTCCGCCTTTTGGGATTTTGCAAGTTCTTCTTTCAAATCCTCAGGAACTATCAAGGCCTCAACTCCATCTAAGATTGTCCAAGAACCATTCTCCTTTGCGATTTCAATGCTTTTGTAGCCGGCTTCTCGCATAAGTCCCTGATCGATCAAACTTCTTACTTTGTCTTTATTCACTTTAGACCAATTACTCTTTGCTTTCCTTTTAGTGAAGTATTGCTTGTACCTAGTGCTGTCTAGGGTCCTTTTGGTACTGTCGATCCAACCGAAACACAAGGCTTCATCAACAGCCTCGCTCCAAGTCAGGTTTTGCTTTGGAGAATTCTTTTTGTGGAAAATTACCCAAACCGCCTTCTCTTTTTCATGATTTGCCTCGAGCCATCTGCGCCATTCCTTGCTGCCTTTCGGGCAATATTCTTCAAAGTCATTCATAAGGTCACGCAGGTATCCTGCAATTATTTATTTTTTATCGTAACAATTAAGCGCAATCGCTTAGCAATCTGAAGATGGTTAAAGCAGTTTACTTCTTTTACTTAAATTAATAATTGTCAAAACTAGTAGCCATTCAATCGATCTATAAGTTGATATAAGGCTACTCTCGCTTCCTTCATCACAGGGAGGAATGGCCAAATATGAGGCATTTTCTCACCCAAGATCACTTCTAAATCAACACCTTCCGCTTTTAGCTTTTGAACGACCAAAAGCTGGTCTGGGTAGGTGATATCGTTTTCTGCCAGAAACAGTACCGTCTTCGGAAATCCATTAAAGCCACCGTACAAGGGCGATAGCATTTCGTTCTTCAGATCCATCTCTCCAGCACACATTTTCTTGGCACTTAGCACTCCTGCCTTAGACAGCATAGGGTCTCTTACATCTACTTCCTCAATCTTTGGATTAGACATGCTGGCGTCCATTACCGGAGATACTAGAATTAGTTTATTTGGCAGTTCTTGGTTCTTTTGAATTAATCTTTGCGTTAAATTAGTAATCAATGTTCCTCCTACCGAGTCACCCAATATGGTAATCTCATT
>CAXBNB010000057.1:0-11384 GCA_963976505.1 uncultured Reichenbachiellaceae bacterium | reverse complement strand
ATACCGATAGCTGCCACGCCTTCTTTTCCCACATATTGAGCAAGAATAGCACCGTCTATCACTTGATGAATGGTCACTGACAATAGACTGGTTAAGGCTGGAATGTAATATTTGAAAAACAAAGACCTTATTGGTTCCTTGTCCAGTTGCATTTTCCTCTTCATTCCATTTTTTTTAATGGGACGCGAAAGTACGCCATCGTATACAAATGCGCAAAAGTGGTTAATGGATGAGCCCAGAGCCATGCGCCTACCGCTCGCCCCTTCCTTGCCAGTAGGCAGGTCTAACATGGCGGTACATTAAACTCTCAAAACTTCATACCTAATAAAGACCAATCCTAGGGATTTTGATTGATTATTGGTAATTTATGTGAAGAATGAAAATTTTACCTCAAGGCACATATTATGGCTCAATGCATGCAGAAAAATGCATGAATGGCATCCTGTTTTCAGAATACGATTACTTGACTGAGAAAACAGATTGGCATTTTCATGAAAACCCATATTTCATGTACCTACTGCAAGGGAATTTATATGATGTCAATAAAAAACATAAAACGAATTGTCCTTCTGGAAGTTTTCTGCTCCATAATTGGCAAGAACCGCATTATAATTCGAAGGAATCTAAGAATGCAAGAGGGTTTCACATCGAATTTGAAAGGTTTTGGTTTCAAAAGAATGAAATTGACATCAACCTCTGGGAAGGAAGTCAACTCATAAAAAACCCAAAACTTCATCACATACTGGCCAAACTTTATGCAGAATTCAAATACGCAGACCCTTATACGGAAATCTCTTGTGAGCTCTTAGTATCGGAATTGTGCGATAATATAGGAGACGAAAAAGTCTATTTATATGAAAACAATCCACCCTGGCTTAAATCTCTGATTGAGATCATCCATCAAAACAATGACCCGTTCAGTTTAAAAACTCTTTCCGATGAATTAGGAATTCACCCAGGGCACTTATCCAGGTCCATTCCAAAATACTTTTCTACGACTTTGGGGGATTATATCCGACAGGTTAAAATAAAAAAAGCAATTGATTTGATGTTGTCTTCTAAAAAACCCCTTTATGACATTACTTATAAATGTGGTTTTTCAGACCAAAGTCACTTTGCCCGAACCTTCAAAACATATATGGGAATAACACCCAAAGAATTTCAGAATAAATGTCGCTGATGTTAATTTCATTCTATTTTTAGATGGCATGAACAGCTACATTTGGTTTTTCATTTACTCCAATAATCTATGAAACTTTATATTTTTTTACTTTCCACGCTCTTCATTTCATACAAATCCTCTGCTCAGGTGGACTTTGAAAAGGTAAAAACCATACCTGCACTGCTGCAAAAAATGGATAGCTCAATCATCTCGGGAAAGTATGAGCGCATTACAAGTGTAGTAGTAGCTCAAAAAGGAAAGGTGGTATTTGAAAAATACTACAATGGAAAGGATGTAAATTCTAAACACAACACAAGATCTGCTACGAAAACCATAACCGGCACTTTGATTGGTACTCTCGTTGATGATGGATTGTTGAAATCAGAAAAAACAAATGCCATAAACTTTTTTGACAAATCTACTATTGACAACTATGACCCACGCAAAGATTCCATTACCATAGAAGACCTTCTGACCATGAGTTCCATTTTAGAATGTGACGACTGGAATCAATTTTCCAGAGGCAATGAAGAGAGAATGTACCTCATTGAAAACTGGGATAAATTTTATTGGGATTTACCCATCAAAGGATTTCCCAACTGGGTAACAAAACCCAACGAATCTAAGTACGGGAGAAGTTTTAGTTATTGTACTTCTGGAGTAGTAGTATTGGGAAGTATTATTGACCAAGTATGCAATACTTCATCAACAAAATATGCTGACAACCGATTGTTCTCTCCATTGGGCATAAAGGATTACAAATGGCAATTTACACCTACAGATATGCCTATGACTGGTGGAGGTTTGGAGATGAGAAGCAGAGATCTATTAAAAATCGTACAACTCTATTTGAACCAAGGTGAATGGGAAGGCAAACAAATTTTAAGTAAAGAATAGATTGCAAAATCAGTGTCTCCAAAAGTTACCATCGACGATACAACTGAATACGGATACCTCTGGTGGCTTCAAGAATTTAAACAGACAAAATCTTACTTAATGTCTGGAAATGGTGGCAATAAAGTATTGGCATGCCCAGATTTAGATCTGGCTGTTGTCATCACCACCACCAATTACAACAATCGAAATGCTCACAGTTACACAGATGAGATTATGGGCACTTATATTATTCCAGCTTTAAAACAAGCGAAAAAATAAAACAACATGTAGATATGGTGGTAATCTATTTTTCTAAGAAAACCTGGACGAAATTCCAAGTGTCAGTTCGGATCGGATCTCAATTTTTTGTTTAATAAAACACTCCTCACAGATAGTAACAAGGAGTAATTTCTCAATTCTAATTTTTGAATAAATGACCCTCTCCATCAACTTGAAATGCAAAAATTATTGTATTTTTAGCCTTTAATAATCCGACTATCAAGCTTTTTTTTTAAGATTTGAAAAACCAAAGAACCCGCCGACTTGCTGCCGTTATGTTCACCGATATAGTGGGGTACACTTCTTTGATGCAGCGAGATGAAAATACGGCTGCTAAAGTACGCACACATCACCGCGAGGAATTTCAACAACACCATAAAACATACAATGGCGAAATAGTACAGTACTTTGGCGATGGCACACTCAGTGTTTTCCAAAGTGGTGTAGAGGCCGTCCAATGTGCCATTGCATTGCAAAAAGCCTTACAACAGGGAGAACCCGTTCCTCTGCGTATCGGTTTGCATGTAGGAGATATTGTCTTTGACGGAACAGAAATTTATGGCGATGGAGTAAACTTTGCTTCCAGAATTGAAAGTATGGGCGTGGCAGGTGCCATTCTATTATCCGGTAAACTAAATGACGAACTCAAAAACCACAAGGATATTTCCACCATTTCATTGGGTCATTTTGAACTCAAAAACATCAGCCAACCAGTGGAAGTTTTTGCAGTAGCCAATGAGGGCATCACAGTTCCTGAGCAGTCTAAACTGAAAGGGAAACCAAAGCCGAATGATAAAACCATTGCCGTACTTCCGTTTGTAAACATGAGCAACAACGAGGAGAATGAATATTTTAGTGATGGCATCACGGAGGAAATCATCAATGCACTCGCTAAAATCCAAAACCTAAAAGTGACCTCCAGGACTTCTTCCTTCTTTTTCAAAAATAAAAATATTCCCATTACACAAATTGGGAAGGAACTTAACGTATCGGCTATTTTAGAAGGAAGTGTGCGACGATCTGGCGATTTGGTCAGGATCACCGCACAATTGATTCAGACAGAAGATGATTTTCATTTTTGGTCGGAAACCTGGGACAGGAAACTGGAAAATATATTTGAAATACAGGATGAAGTCAGTTTGTTGATTGCAGATAAACTGAGAGAGCATTTTGGACACTTTGAAATCCAGGAACACCTGGTCAAAAAGCAAACGGACAGCATAGATGCCTATGAATATTCACTAAAAGCTAAATTCCTCGCCAATAAATGGAATCAAGAAGATATGCGATTGGCTATGTCACTCTATGAAAAAGCCCTCGAACTTGACCCAAATCACACCAAATCGCTTGTAGGGCTTGCTGATGCCTATAGTTTTATGGCCACTTGTGGATTTATGTCGTTTGAAGAAGGGTGGGGTAAAACGGCACAACTCATCAACCAAGCACTTCAAATTGATGATCAACTTCCGGGAGCATACCATCAACTGGCCAATCTATCTTTTTTCACTGCCTGCGATTTCAACCAATCGTATAAACACACCAAAAAGGCCATTGATATCAATCCCAATTATGTGGAAGCGCAGCAGTTCATGTCCTTCCTATACATTTTGTCGGGAGAAAAAGAGAAATCCCGCCAGCACCTGGACATTGCGCTAAGTATTGATCCACTGTCGCAGGAAACACTGTTTTTTAGCGCCTATCTGGATTACATGCTGGAAGATTACACCAAATCGCTAAAGCAGTTGGCCAGTTGTCTGAAAGATAACCCCAAAAATATACCAGCCCATGCAGTGACGTATTTGTGTTTATTGAAGCTTGGACGCTATGATGAAGTGATTCATTACTTTGATGGTGAGTTTTCTGATGTGGTGATCTTAGGAGAAAAAACAGGAGCCATTGCCTTGGCTTATGCACTCAAAAAAGATGAAGCGAACACCGCAAAATACTTGAACCTGCTAATAGTGCAATCAAAAGAGCCAGAAGGATTTACAGCGGATTCTTACTTGTTTATGATGTATGCCGCAATGGGTGACACAGAAAAAGCTTTTGATTGGATCAGGAAAGGAATTGAAAACAAATCTTCTCTGCTCATGCTGCGGTTTGCTGATCCGATGGTCAATGCCATAAAAGATGACCCAAGGTATAAGGAATACCAAAAAGTGATTTTTAGTCTGGATTCAACCAGCTCAAAAAACAAGAAAAAGAAGGAGCTCTTGAATGACAATGAAATTGCTAACTACTCCAAGATATTGCTGCACCATATTGAGGAAGAAAAGCCCTACCTCGACCCTAATTTGTCCCTACGCTCTTTGGCAGAGCAGACCAATATACACCCCAATCAGCTCTCTTGGTTGATCAACGAAAATTTTGAAAAAAACTTCAATGAATTCATCAATCAATATAGGGTAGAAACTTTCAAACAAATAGCCAAAGATCCCAAAAACTCTCATGTTACGCTAATTGGATTGGCTTATGACAGTGGTTTCAATTCCAAAACTGTTTTCAACACTTATTTCAAAAAAGAAACCGGACTTACCCCCAAACAGTTCCTCAATTCTTAGTATTTTCTACTGTTTTCTATTTGATGTGTTCGGATTTATAATTTCGAACCTACTAGTATAATTCCGTACGCCCAACTCCAGAAACCGCTCTAGTTTTGCTTTATAATCAAAAAGACGAGGGTTGAACAACATATCATTTGTTGATTCTTGTTGCTTAGAACTAAAGAAGCATGAAAAAGATATTTACTGCATCGCTGATAGTCACTACATTCATGACACTCTCATTTGTAGGTCAGAAAATTGAGGATATTGAAATTGGAAATCCAATATCACTTATGAGTTTCGATACTTTATTGAAGAATAAAGATAAGCTCGTTTGTATAATGCATAACCGAAAAGAGAAACCAGCCGAAAGAGGATTTGATACTCAAAAAACAACAACCAAACTGATACAGTTTGTCTATTATTTTGCTCATGAGTTAAGTACAAAATGGGTCGAACGCAGTAATCTTTTCTCAATTATAGAAAATCGTATGAATCATACTGAATATAGAAACAAACAGATATCTCATTCGGTAAGTCCGGCATATCAATCAGCGCATTTTACAGATCTGGCTTACCACATGTATTTTTAGTCTGCGCCAACTTCTAGTTCAACTCCTTATTTGAATTTATCAAACATTTTAATCATATCCTCCGACCATTAGGTCAGGGTACAATCAACTTTTAAAAATTCAGAAAAATGAAAAAATTATCTTATTCGCTAATGGCCATAGCTGTGGTAGTATTCTTAAACTCCTGTGGCGTAGGAGGTGCTTACCTGTTAAATCAAAACCTAAATTCCACACAGGTGAAGCTTGCCAGTAATAATTACAAAGTACTGGAAAGAGTAAGTGGAAGTTCAGAAGTGGACTATGTATTGATCTTTGGTGGCACGAACAAGCGTCAACTTTATGCCAATGCCTATAAAAATCTGGTTGATGAAGCCAACCTGGAGTCTGGCTCCAAAGCATTGGTAAATTTGGTGACCGAAGAGCATGTGGGTGGAGTTTTTCCATTCTACTACAAGAGAACCATCACGGTAAGCGCCAATGTGGTTGCGTTTGAATAAGGGCTGCATGTTCAAAGTGAGGCCATTTAAACAACATCTCTTATCCTTAGCTGTTCGGATTTATAATCACGAACAGCAGGCCCTATTTCCCCCTCTAGTTTTGCTTAAGCAATTAAAAACAACAGAACTAAGTACAACTTGTACCTCAAACTAAAATTCAAAAACATGAAAGCAATCATTAGCACGAAGTATGGAGCACCGGATGTACTCCAACTTCAAGAAGTAGAGAAACCGACACCCAAAGACAATGAAGTATTGGTGCGGATACATGCTTCGTCTGTGACAACCGCTGACACCTTCATGAGAACAGGAACCCCCTATTTCGGCAGGCTTTTTATGGGGCTTATGAAACCAAAATATCCCACACCGGGAACCGGTTTTGCCGGACAAGTAGAAGCCATCGGCAAAGACGTTACTCTATTTAAAATGGGTGATGCCGTCTTTGGAGAATCCATTTTTGGTACTGGCACCAATGCCGAATACGTATGTGTGGCCGAGAATGGAATTATAGTCGCCAAACCTGACGATATGAGCTACGAGGAAGCTGCCCCCATTTGTGATGGAGCTGTTACCTCTATGAACTTCCTGAAAAACCTAGGCAATATTCAGCCAGGACAAAAGGTATTGATCAATGGTGCCTCAGGAAGCCTGGGAACAGCCGCTGTGCAACTCGCCAAACATTTCGATGTAGAAGTAACAGGAGTATGCAGCACCGCCAATATAGAATTGGTAAAATCTCTGGGAGCAGATAAAGTGATAGACTACTCCAAGGAAGACTTCACCACCACTGGAGAAACCTATGACATCATATATGATACCGTAGGCAAACTTTCATTCACGAAGTGTAAGAAATCCTTGACTACAAATGGCACCTATATTTCACCAGTACTGAGAATACCTTTGTTGGTACAGATGTTATGGACTTCCATGACAAGCAGCCATAAGAAAGCGAAGTTTTCTGCTACAGGGCTGCTGCCTGTTCCTGAAATCAGGTATTTCCTTGAGGAAATAAAAATACTATTTGAACAAAAAAAGATAAAATCTGTCATAGACAGATACTACCCAATAGCGCAAGTGGCTGACGCACACCGCTATGTCGATACTGGGCACAAAAAGGGAAATGTAGTCTTGTTAACAGCTTGATTACTTCAACGACACGATATATCAAGTGTCGTTTGAAGTTTAATCTACAACATTGTTTGTGAGGACACAAACAAGGGCGGAAATTTGAACTTCAAATCAAAATATAAGTCAAATTATACCCTGACTATAAATGGCATCTCCATTTCACTATTGTGAGTTCAATTGTTGCTTCAGATGCTATGGTCATCCTTTACAGGCAGCCAAAAGAAAGCAAAGTTTTCTACTTCGGGGCTGCTGCCTGTTCCTGAAATCAGGTATTTCCTTGAGGAAATAAAAATGCTTTTTGAACAAAAAAAGGTAAAATCTGTCATAGACAGGTACTAACCAATAACGCAAGTGATTGACGCACACCGCTATGTCGCTGCTGGGCACAAAAAGGGAAATGTGGTGTTGTTAACTGATTGAATAATTCAACGGTTTTGTACTATGAAAACTATGCAAATTAGGATGAAGTTCTTTTCGAGCTGTACTGACCTAAATATGAGCCACTAATCTGCCAATTTTTTATATCCATTGTTAGTGGCTGGCTGTTTTGGTCTTTTCTTTCCCTTTTTCGGTAATCGCAAAATCAGTTTTTCGTTTCATTGTTTTAATAAACGCTACCTTTCTAAATCTTAAAGCACTCCAATCGTTATCAATGGCGATTTGTCTTACACCTTCAAAGCCTGAATCTCCCAGTATTTTCCAACCATTGTCCCTGTTGATTTCGGATTTATATTTCTTGGAAGATTTTTTGGGGTAAGCATACCAAACAATTCCGTCACCTTTTAACTTTTTGTCAATGAGTGGTGTAATGGAATTAATTTCTTCTTGTGTCTTTACAAAGCTCAAAACAAACTCAATTTCGTCAACATTTTTTACATCAGTATTGACAATTGTACAGGCCTTAATGGCATTAAGTTCCGCTTCAAATTCGGACGGGTGATTTAAAGTAAGAATTTCTTTATGTTGTTTGAAATTCAGTTTTTTAAATAATTGTGTTACCGTCATTTTATTGTTTTCATTGTGAGTTTCATTCTTTTGTTAATGAGCAATGGTTTGTGTACGAGTAGTGGCATTTTAAAATGCACTAGCTTTTCTGTAACTACAAAACCTCAAAAAAGCATCAACCAAATATGGTTTGTAGCATTGTAGCCGTTACTTATACAAAGTCCTATGCCATTTTTATTCTTTCCTAATCCAATATTGAGTTCTTCCAAAAATAGAAAATCCAAGAAAACCTCTTACTTTAAGTTTGTTTTTATTGATTAGTTCCAAATAACAACTGTATGTTTCTCCAGATTCTGGATCTAAAATAGTTCCACCATCAAATTTTTTATCGATCTTTTTAATGTTTTCAATGATTACTAAACCCCTAATTGGGTTGTCTTTTTTAGTTCCTTTACATTTTTCGCAAAGTGCATTTTTATCTCCAACAAGATTTCTAACTATTTTGGCGAAATAGAGATTGTCCTTTTCGTAGATTTCAATTATTGCTTTTTTTTCTTTTGTCTTGTCATCATAGGTTTCCCATTGTCCGATTATTGATTGTCCGCTGACTGTAATGCTTAAAGTCATCAATAATAATAGAAATAGATTTTTCATTTTTTGTAGTTTAATTTTAATTAGCAACCCATTCGTTTTTTAAATACTGCATTGCTTCTATCAATGCCTGTTTTGAGGATTTTGGATTGAAATCTATTTCATTTCTTGATTTTGTGATGTCATAATCTTGTTTTAAACCATAAAACATATCTAAATAATGTCGTTGTAATTGAGGTTCGATTCCTGTTAATTTACTTGCAAACTCCATTAATCCTGCTACCGAATACAGTAGGTATTTAGGCACTTTTTTAGGTGTCTTTAATTTAAGTTCTGGAAATTGTTCTGATGCTATCAGAACACTTTCTTGCATTGAAGTATGCTGTTCATTCGCCAAAATATAGCGTTCTCCGTTTCTTCCTTTTTGCATTGCGTTATAAGATCCCAAAGCCACATCCTTTACATCAATCCAGTTAAGCGTTATGTTGGTGTCAACAGGTATTTCACCATTAATTATTTGATACACTAAATTATTTGAATAACTCAATTTATGAGCATCCCTACCAATCATGGCAGAAGGTAAAACTAAAACAGTCCTAATTCCATATTTTTTCCCTAATTCTAAAGCAAGTTTGTCTGAATCATTTTTAGAATTGTAATACCAATTCCGTCTATCTTTGTTATAACCGTTATCAACATTTGCAGGTAATTTCGTAAAATCTAAAGATGCTACGGAACTTACAAATACAATGTTTTTAATGCCACATTCATTGGCAATATCAAATACATTTTGTGTTCCTTGTACATTATTGTCATAGATTTCTACTTTCGGATTTTTTGCCCACATACTGAAATTAGCTCCAACGGCATATAAATTTGTTACACCTTGAAATGCTTTTTTGAGTGAATCTCTGTCTGTAATATCTGCGTGTACTACTTCGCAATCTAAACCTTTGAAAGGTTCTAGGTTATTTTCATTCCTGACCGTTGCTCTTACTTTTTGATTTTTTGAAAGCAATAGCATCACTAAATTGTTGCCAAGGTGTCCGTTTGCTCCTGTGACTAATGATCTTTCTTTGCTCATTTTTTTAGTTTGTTTTAAGCAAATTTCATTAGCCTTTAGGTGATTAAAAATAACAATTGTTAGAAAGTGATTTGTTTGCGAATGCGACTTAATGATTGAGGTTCCATTCCTAAAAATGATGCAATATTTTCAATAGAAACGTTCAATGCTAAATTTGGGGTTTCTTTTATGAATTTCAAATAGCGTTCTTTAGCAGAAAGTGTTTGGAAGTCTCTCACCCTTTCCATCTTACAACTTAAATGCTCATTGGTAATGGTCTCAATGAGTGTATTCCATTTGGTTGAATAATTTCTTAACAGCTCTAAATCTGGTTTGGAAATTTTTAGAATTTTGCAATGGGTCACACTTTCAAAATAATCTGGTGCAGGTGTTTCATTCATAAAACTTTCGATAGAGGCAAAAAAGTTATGTTCATCAACAAGATGTTCTATGATTAGTTTTCCATTTACATTTTGGTAACCTCTTACAATTCCACGACTTAAAAAATAAATGTATCGTTCCGTTTTTCCTGCTTTTAGCAGACTGGTTTGTGGTTCAATTTCCTCGATAAGAAAATAAGTTTCGATAATATCAACTTCTTCTTGAGTTAAAGAAATTCTTGATTTTATATGTTTGATGAGATTTTCCATTTGTTGGTTGTATTGACATTGAACGTCTGTGTATAATGTCGAAGCATCCCGCATGGTGCTATGCATTATACATTTTATTAGCCATAATTTATATAATACATTTCCAATTCTCCTTTTCCTTTAGTTTGAATTTTCCCTCTGCTTTCGCATTTTATATCATTTTTGACAAGCTGATAGGTTGTTCCCGATATATTTATTTTACCAGGCTCTCCTAATGATTCCATTCGACTTGCCGTATTAACTGTATCACCAAAAAGGTCATAATTAAACTTCTTCTTCCCAACTACGCCAGCAACTATAGTTCCGGAATGTATCCCAACTCTCATCCTCCATTTTATTTCATGATTCTTATTTCTCTCCTCAAGATAGGATAGCATCTGTTTGGCAGCTTTAATACATTGAGTGGCATGTTCTTCAATCTCTTCTTCAAGGCCACATGCAGCCATATAAGCATCCCCGATTGTTTCAATTTTTTCAACTCCAGTCTCTTCAATAATATCATCAAATCGTCCGAAAATATCATTGAGTTCATTGACCAAAGTGATTGCAGGAATGTTAGCTACTAGCTCTGTAAAGCCATTGAAGTCTGTAAACAGGATAGTTACATTTTTGTGCCTTTTGGGTACTGTTTTGCCAGTTTCTTTGAGATCCTTTGCCACATTCACTGGAAGTATGTTATGCAGAAGGTCATCTGTTTTTTTTTGCTCAGCCTTCAGAGACGCTTCTGATTTATCAATCAGGACAGACAAAGCCCATGCAATTGTAAGACAAATTAGTCCAGTAGCACTTATATTGACCACTTGCAGGAAATAAGGGTCTATTACATCATAGTGAGCATTGATTTTGGATTGATAAGCTGCCGAAATAATTAAAGTCACTACACCAAGCATACTGAGACCAATGGCTAATTTCCTCGCCTTTTTTTGGAAAGTCATGTAAGGGGTAATTATTATTACGAAATAAATAACCCAAACTCCTGACGAGAAACCCAACACATAAAGAAATAAAGTAATTCCAAGATAGGATGTAAGTGTAAACCAAGTTGAAGCCAGTATGCGCCAACCCTTATAATTCAAAA
>CAXBNB010000056.1:0-11462 GCA_963976505.1 uncultured Reichenbachiellaceae bacterium | reverse complement strand
CAGGCAATTGGCAATGTGCAATTATCGATCGGTAAATTTCAATTTCTTCTCAATATTTCTTCACAGAATTATTGAGAATTATTCCATTTCACTTCTTTTTTTTAGACCAATTCATTTAGTAAATATATCCAGTCGTTTTAATTTTGACATAGTAGTAAAACAATAGATTTTATATTCGATTGATCTGTTGATTGACAACTCAATTGATTAATTTTCCATTTTTAAAAAACAATCATCTCGAATGGGTGAAAAACTTCAGAATGTTTTAAAATTATTAAAACATTTAGCCATTGTCACGGCAATTTTATTGTTCATTATTGTCGGATTTTTCTACATCTATTTGCCTATCGTCACCAATCACGGCGATTCCATATCTGTCCCCAATTTGGAAGGCAAAGACATTGTGGACTTGGATGAATTTATGTCCAACAAGAAGCTGAGGTATGAAGTAGAACCTGACTCAGGTTATTCTGCAAAATATCCACCTTTGGCAGTGCTCAAACAGTTTCCCTTGCCAAACTCAAAGGTGAAGGAAAACAGAAAAATTTATATCACCCTTAATGCCAATAAACCTCCTGTAATTAGAGTCCCCAACCTTTATGGGTACTCCAAAAAAGACGCCATGCTTCAGTTGAATAGCTTGGGGCTCGCTCTAGGAGAAATCCAATACGCTCCAGAGCTTCATATCAATACAGTATTAGAATGGCGCTTTAGGGGTAACAAAATGGAGCCTGATCAAGAAGTACCAAAAGGATCGAAAATAGATTTGCTATTGGCTAATGGAGCAGGAAATGAACAACTTCCCATTCCTAATCTTATAGGCCTGGACTTTGAAGATGGAAAAGTAGCTTTATTTGGAATGGGGCTAGAAGTTGGTAATTTGTTTTTCAAAAAAGAAGGCACCATCGAAGTGGAAACCAAAGATGAGTTGGGCAATGTAGAGATGAAAGAGATAAAAATAGGCAAAGGAAAAATATTCAAACAAAAACCTACTAGTCAACAAGGATCAACCAAAATAGGTGAAACTATAGACCTTTGGGTAGTTGAAAGTGATTCCGTTGATTTATTCGACATTCAAGATTTGGACATTGGCAGTGAAGAAAAATCAGAATAATAATTCTCAAAATAAAATCAAGCACAACTTATTGCGTTAGGTATTAGTAAAACCGAATTTAGTGAACAAATTATTTTTATTATTCTTTCTTTTTTTAATTCATACTTCGTTGCTGGCGCAACTAGAATTGAGACCAATTCCCCAATTCTATTCTACAACACCCTCCTACTCTAATGGAAGGACAACTGCTACTTTAGCAAAACTTGATACGATTTCTCTTCCTTTTTGGGATGATTTCTCTTTTTCATCTCCCGGAGTGGATACTACGCTTTGGCAAAATGGTATTGGAGTATACATCAACCCATCCATAGGTATTAATCAGCCTACCATCAATGTGGCTACCTTTGACGGAATCAATTCGACAGGAAGACCCTACAACTCAGAGTCAGATTTTGTAGCACCTACAGATAGTTTGATTTCTCACGCAATAGACTTATCCAACGTACCAATTGCAAAAGAAAACACGGTATATTTAAGTTTTTTCTGGCAAATGAAAGGATGGGGTGAACTGCCTGATCCCAAAGATTCGATTCGAGTTGATTTCCTCAACCGAAATGGAGAATGGATTAGAAAATGGTCGGTTGTGGGTCTTCCCGAAAACCACTCTAACGATTTTGAAAAAGTATATATTCAGGTTTCTGGTTCACAGTTTTTTCATGAGGGCTTCAGGTTTAAATTTCAAAGCTATGGAAAAACTACAGGCGCATTCGACAGCTGGCACATTGACTATGTCTACCTCAATCAAGACAGAAATACCAACAACGAGTCAATTTTTGATCATGCAGTGACCAATGAACCATTGTCTCTTTTCAAGACCTATACTTCCATTCCATATTCACAATTATTCGCATTTCCAGATACCATATTTTCATCGGTCAAGATCACATTAGCCAGTTTTGAGAACAATATTCAACCAGTTGAATACAACTACATCGTCAGAGATGTCTTAGCAGATCAGGAAATATTTCGTGAAAATAGCACCATTAACCCCCTTTCTGCTTTTGGAAGGGCTGAAGTAGAAACAGAGGTAATCGATCGATCGATTTTCAATGAAAACACAGATTCTCTGTATATATCTACAGAGTTTGAGTTTATAAGTGGGGATAAGTATTTTATTAAATCAATAAATAATGGTGGAGCTGATACCACATTTCTTGTTGATGAAGAATACAATTTCAGGTTAAATGATAATGTAAAAAAAGTATTTAAGATCCATGATGTGCTCTCCTATGACGATGGGTCTGCAGAGTTTGCAGCTGGAATCAATCAAAGCAATGGACAAATTGCCATTGAATTTGTACTGGCTGAACAAGATACAATTACAGGTATCGACATCTATTTCCCTTTGATCAAACCGGTAATATCAGAAGGCGAGCAAATGAATCTCACGGTTTTCAAAAACCTATCTGGAGAGGTTGGTTCTATTTTGGCAAAGCAGAGTTTCGTAATAGAACCAAGTGATTCCATTAACCAGTTCTCTCGCTATAATTTTGAATTTCCGGTTGTAGTTTCGGACATCTTCTACATCGGATTTCAACAATTCAAAGATGACTTCATCGGTATAGGTTTAGATAAAACCAACATCCAAGGCAACAAGATACAGGTAAATACTGAAGGTGTATGGAATCCTAACGTAGTAGTAGAAGGAAGCCTCATGGTCCGTCCTATCTTTGGAAAGACGAATTTTGATCCCAATGCAGTTGTCGGAATTGTAAAGAAAAATATCGAAAAATTCCTTAAGTTCTATCCAAACCCGGCACAAAACACCATCAACATAAGAGGGACATTCGATCAAATAGAAATGCTATCTATTTCTGGCAGAACTATGAAAATATCTGTTAGAGAAAATACGATTGACACATCTGGCATACCTAATGGGATTTACATCCTCAAAGGAAGTAATAATGGTGATTATCAAATAGAAAAGGTAATTATCAGGCATTAAAAGCTTTCAAGAAAGCCTTTCTTTATAATCCTTGTAGCCAAATGTTCTGACCAACTCAAACTCACCAGACGATCTTGTTATTCCAATGGATGGGTGTTTCACACCATTAAAAGTAGTGGTCTTAACCATAGTGTAATGGATCATGTCTTCGAACACCAACTTCCCACCAATCAGAAGCTCATTGTCAAATGAATAGGTATCCAAATAGTCCCCTGCCAAGCAACTTACACCTCCTAATTTATATTTGTATTTCCCAAAATTTTGGTCTTCATGGCCTTGTTTTATTTTAGGTCTATAAGGCATTTCCAAACAATCAGGCATGTGACAAGTAAATGAACAATCAATTATGGCAGTCTTTACCCCACCATTTTCAACTATATCTAAGATAGTAGTATGTAGGTCCCCAGTCTGCCAAGCAACGGCACTTCCCGGTTCCAAAATCACTTCTACATTATGTTTTTTCTTGAATTTTTTAAGAATATTTATCAAATGATCCACATCATAGCCTACCCTGGTAATAGCATGCCCTCCACCCATATTTACCCATTTCACTTTTTTGAGTTCATTGCCAAACTTTGCTTCCAAAGCCTCCAACACTCTTTCTAAAGCATAAGAATCAGACTCACATAAAACGTGAAAATGAAGCCCATCAATTCCATCAGGAAGACCTTCTTTAAAATGTGATTTGGTCATGCCCAACCTCGAATCTGGTGCTGAAGGATTGTACAAATCAGTATCTACATCTGACTGCTCAGGGTTAACCCTGATACCGCAGGAAACTCCCCACTTCATAGCCCTACCTTTGTACCTTTCGAACTGATTGAGTGAATTAAAAGTAATGTAACTACTCGATTGAAGCACTACGTCAATTTCATCTTGAGCATAGGCCACAGAGTAAGTGTGCGCTTTGCATTTCATTTCCTCAACACAAAGCTCAACTTCATTCAGCGAGCTTGCAGTTGCTCCTTTGAGGTACTTTTTCACTAAAGGAAAAGCACTCCACATTGCAAAGCCTTTAAAAGCCAAAATAATATCTACGCCTGCCTCACTTTGTACATGTTGTAACAACTGTAAATTCTTCTCTAATCGGATTTCATCCAGAACAAAACACGGTGAAGGGATGCTTTTTTCCATAGTGGTGGAACCTATACTTCTAAATCAATTTCATGCATTTCATTCCATGGCAATCCGTGCTTTGGAAGTGCAGCCATAAAAGGATCGGGATTCATTTCTTCTACATTGAATACACCTGCTCCTGACCATTCACCAGTCAATACCATCATAGCACCAATCATAGCAGGTACACCCGTGGTAAATGATACACCTTGTGCGCGGGTATCATTAAAAGCATCCTGATGCTTACAATTGTTATAAATATAATAAGTTCTAATATCACCATCTTTGACGCCTTTTATTCTACATCCTATAGAAGTCTGTCCATTGTAATTTTCAGCAAGACTACCTGGATCAGGCAATACAGCCTTCAAAAATTGCAACGGCACTATCTCCTTTCCTTCATACATCACAGGAGCTATTGAGGCCATACCGATATTTTGGATTACCCTTAAATGTGTCAGGTATTCATCTCCAAAAGTCATCCAAAAACGAGCTCTTCTCAATGAAGGAAAATTCTTCACCAAAGACTCTAATTCTTCGTGGTATATCACATAAGAATTTCTTGCTCCTATCTCGGGATAATTGATTGATTTCTTTATTTCGTGTGGTTCGGTTTCTACCCATTTACCATTTTCATAGTATTTACCCTTCTGTGTTACTTCTCTTATGTTGATCTCAGGATTAAAATTAGTAGCAAAAGCTTTTCCATGATCACCTGCATTACAATCCACAATATCTAAGTAGTGAATCTCATCAAAATGATGTTTGACGGCATGAGCTGTAAAGATGCTTGTAACTCCCGGATCAAAACCACAACCTAGAATTGCAGTCAAGCCTGCCTCCTTAAATTTATCCTGATAATCCCATTGCCATTTGTATTCGAATTTAGCCTCATCTTTAGGCTCATAATTGGCTGTATCCAAATAATGAACACCGGTTTCAAGACATGCATCCATTATTGTCAAATCCTGATAAGGCAAGGCCACATTAATAACAAGCTGAGGCTTGACTTCTTTGATCAACTCAACGAGCTCAGGTACATTGTCTGCGTCAACTTGAGCCGTCTTTACTTCAACACCAAGATCCGTTAAAATATCTTTCGCTATAACATCACATTTGGATTGTGTCCTACTTGCTAAAGTTATATTTTTAAACACTTCAGCTACTTGTGCACATTTGTAAGAAACAACTCTTCCAACACCTCCGGCACCAATAATCAATACATTTGACATTTACAATATTGTTAATAAAATGATAGGAAAATTTAAAATTCAGTCGTATTAGTTACGCTACATGAAAAAATAAATATAAAAAAACTCAAAGATTTACCAAATAAAATATTTTTAGCTATCTTATACACTCCAATAAAAGTGTTGAATGTAATTACTCATCGGAATTATTAAAAACTCAATAAATATGATAACCAAACACCAAATAAATCCTATTGCTAAATTAATAGTTTTAACATTAATTATAACAAGTTGTGTCTCACATAGAGACTACATTATTGATTCCGATTACAGTTATGACGGAAACTTCAAAAGGTATAAAACTTTTGATTTCATTAAAAATGCCAATGAAGACACCCTTCATAACAGAGAACTCATCAAGAGTACAATGTTGAACCGTCTCGGTGCGCAAGGATATAAAATAAGTGAGACAAAACCTGACCTTCTTATCATGTATAAGATATTTTATGATGATTTCTACCTAAGAGGTTACAACCAACCCAAATTCGAAACATGGGTTGGAACAAATTCATTCTTAAACACCAAGCAAACCCAAGCAGCACGGCCATCAGTTGCAAACTTAGACCAATACCAAGAAGACGATGATGAGACCCGCTCAGGTGAATACATGGAGCAAAGGTATTGTATGCATGAAGGAACCCTTCTTGTAGTATTCTACGATAGAAAAAGAAAGAAAACAGTTTGGCAAGGATATGCCTCTGGAGTATTCTCCCGAGCAGACAACAAATCTGACAGGCACATCAAGGCAGCTACTTCCAAAATATTTAATGAGTTCAGGCTACTTGCGGATGGTTTCTTGCTCAAAGGATAAGAAAAATAAAATAAAATTCTAAAGCCATTTCAATTTGAAGTGGCTTTTTTTATGCGCTATTTTGAGCCCTGAATAATCTTAGAATGATAAAAGACCGCAGGTTACGCCGAATAATATTATTCTAAGACACTAATCAGATGTAATTATTAGCAAACAAAAATTATTTCCATTATGAAAAAAATGTACACTGTTCATACAAGATGCTCACAAGCTTTACTTTTCCTGTTATTCTTATTGGCGATGAGTTGTTCAGGTGACAAAAAAGCAACTACTACAGAATCAGTACAAAAAGAAGCTATCAAAGAAGCTCCAAAGCAAGAAGTAGCAAGTACTGATCCTCTAAAAAACAAAGGTATTGGCCCAGTAAAGGAAGTGACACTTGGAGAGATCGATGATGTTCTTGCTGCAGAAGGCAAAGCTCTTTTTGAGCAACTATGCACAGCATGCCACAAGCCTACAGAAAAGCTATTAGGCCCTGCTCCAAAAGGAATCTTGGAAAGAAGATCTCCAGAATGGGTAATGAATATGATAATGAACCCTGATGAGATGATCCAGAAAGATCCAATCGCCAAACAACTTTTGACTGAAGCCAACGGAATACCAATGGCAAATCAAAATGTAGCAGAAGAAGATGCTAGGAAAATCTTGGAATACTTCAGAACATTGTAGAATTAGCTTTTTTTCAAAGACCAATATATGCTTTGAAATCAAAAGATTCCATACAGAAGTGACTCCTTGATTTTTTTACAAAAAAAGATAACTGTAATTACAAATATCTCGTACTAAAGCAATAGTTTAAAAATTAAATAAATATTAAGACATGAAAAAAGCGAATTTATTATTGGCTATCGTTGCGACGGTTGCTATTTCATTCAGTGCATTGGCAGGAAATGATTACAAGGTAAATGCCAAATCGAGCAAAGTAGAGTGGCTTGCTAAGAAAGTTACTGGACAACACAACGGTGCTATCAGCATTAAAAGTGGTCAACTGACTTTTGATGGCAACAAGCTATCAGGTGGTGAGTTTGTAATAGACATGACATCTATAGCAGTGTTGGATTTGGAAGAAGGCTCTAAAATGCACGGAAAACTTGTTGGGCACTTAAATTCACCTGACTTTTTCGATACATCTAAATTCAATGAGGCAAACTTCAAAATCACTTCGGCAAAAAAAGCAAAGAGCGATGCTGGGAATTATGAAATAACAGGAGACTTGACAATTAAAGGAAAAACCAATTCTATTACATTTCCTGCCAATGTAGACAAGAAATCTGCAACAGCTAAAATAGTTTTTGACAGGTCTAAGTTTGACATTCGATACGGATCTAACAGCTTTTTCGACAACCTAGGAGACAAAGCGATCTACGATGATGTTGAAATGACGGTGAGTTTGGTAACAGAATAAGCTAATCTCAAAATACATTTTTAAAAAGTCCCTTCATGGGACTTTTTTTATGCCCTCAAAAAAAGTAATAGTTGCTTCCGTTATCCAAAAAAAAGACAATTTTTCGATTTTTTAATATCCTTCTTTAACAATACCTCAAAGACCTTTCCAATAGTCCCTAGGCTTTCCACATGCGTATTCTCATAGTAACTGACACTATATGAGCTTCTCTACCTTTAAAATTGCTTTTACATTATGTCTTGTTGGTTGAGATAACTAAATACAGCTGACTATTGTCGTGGAATTCTTTTAGTAACACAAGATTGTGATTTTAGTATTTTAGATTAGTTGTTTTATGAATTAGATTTGCTTTCAATTGTTAAAACAAGATTTTTATAAAACAGAAGCAACAGTATGAAAGCAGAAATTCACACCGCTAGAGGTGTCATGAAGATTGAATTTTACGAAAAAGATGCCCCTAACACTGTAAAGAACTTTGTTGATTTGGCAAACCACAATTTCTATGATGGATTGACCTTTCATAGAGTATTACCAGACTTTGTAATTCAAGGTGGATGTCCTGATGGAACAGGTGCAGGTGGACCAGGGCATCATATAAATTGTGAGCTTGATGGTGAAAACCAATACCACGATAGAGGTGTACTTTCAATGGCACATGCTGGAAGAAATACCGGAGGCTCTCAATTCTTCGTTTGTCATTCAAGAAATAAAACAGCGCATTTAGACCGAAACCATACTTGTTTTGGAAAAGTAGTAGAAGGCCTAGAAGTAATTGACTTGATAAAAGAAGGAGATGTAATGGACAAAGTTGTGATCCTGAAGGACTAACTAGTTACTTTCAACATTCTTTAAAAGAGGCTGTCTCAAAAATAAAATGGGACAGCCTCTTTTTATACCTTGAGTTTATACCTTGAGGTCGATCATCTTTTTGAGTTCTTCTCCATTCCAAGGTTTACTTGTAATGGAAAGTTGTCTTTTCTACAGGTGATACAATGACGGACTCCAGAGTACCGTCTTGTAATAACAGTTCTTTCATTGACTAAATTATACTTTCTTCAGATATTCCCTGATTATACGTTTGATCCAATTTTATGTGATTATATTTATTCATAAGAATTAGTTGTCATGCCAGAAATTATAAAAGAGTTTTCCCAAGTTGAATATTTAACGGTATTCAACGCCATACTATTTGGCTATGTAGGTGCTGAATATTATCAGGGGTGGGGTAATATGATTCGATCAAGAAAAAACCTTATAATATATTGGCAGCATATTTTGTGGACAATATTGATGTTTACACTTTTTATTCAGAATTGGTACGGAATATGGCCAAGAATTGAATACATCAATTTAAGTGTATTTTACTTCCTATTTTCTCTAGCACCAATTTTTATTTTTCATATTATAAGTGTAATACTTTTCCCAGATTTTACTAATCCTGACAATTATGAAACTTTAATAAGAGTATTTGGGCTAGTACTTTGTTTGTTGGCATTTATTTTTAGAAAAGTCAATTCTGTTCATATTATATTTTTAGTAGTAGGTTATTTGGCTGTGCTAGTGTTTTTATTTGCATTACCACATTCGTCGACTTAAGACATGTAATTTCTTTGTTTTGATTTAAATGAATTCATTTTTGGTTGACCAGCGAGCAGCTCCTTTTCCACCTTCAATACTGATTAAAAAAACCTTTTGATAGCTCTTGCCAAAGAAGAGAAGCATATCCTCCCTATCTCAAAGTTTTTAAAAACGTATGTACCATTTCGGATGAAAAGTGTCTAGGGGTTGAAAAAGCTCATGCTGTCCCATAAATCGCTCGTGTTAGTTGTGGTTTTAGCACATACAATTTAACAAACAAAATCCCTGAAATTGACACTTTTGACAAAATCTGGGGTTTATTTCTGAAAAAATACTCACTTAATTATCTTTATATCAATAGGTTGAACTTAATAATGAGTAGCCTATTTACTTTCAATATCCTTTAAAAGAGGTTGTCTCAAAAATAAAATGGGACAGCCTCTTTTTATACCTTGTGGTCTATCATCTTTTTGAGTTCTTCTCCATTCCAAGGCTTACTCATGCAACCGTCAAAATTGAAAGATTTTATGGCCTCCCTGATTACATTGTCATTGATGTATTCTGAAATAATAATTCTTTTAGTTTTGGTATATAATTCACCTACTTTGGCAAGTAACTCTATCCCTGTAATTCCGGGCATGCGATGATCGGCAATAACAACATCCATCTGATTGTCTTGTAAAACTTCCAACGCCTCTTCGCCACTCTCCGCTACAAAAACAGTGTACGTTCTCTTGAAGGCAATTCTAAACACATTCAGATTCTCCTTCTGATCATCAACATACAAAACATTCATTCACTGTTATTTTAAAATTATGATGCCCTTAATCCTTCCGGGGCTAAAGTTAACTCCGTGATCCAATAAAATGTTTTTTGAAGGGATTTAAAACGCTTCCCTAACAGATAGGTAAAATGCTGATTGCCCATTGTCCGTAAACCCAATGTCCAAACGGATGTTCATTTTCTCATCTTTCAATGCCTGAAACCTCCCTCCGAGCCCATAAATGAACCGATTGTTATTCCAACTAAAATCTCCAACACCTGAAGCTACATCTCCCATACCAGCAAATAATACTCCTCCAAATCTCCAAAACAATTCTTGTCGAACTTCAGCTTGCAAAAAATAGGATTGCCTATCTATATATAGGTTTTTATGGCTTAGTCCCCTCATTCTATCATCTCCGCCGAGCTTTGGTAGTTTGTAGAATGGAATGTTTGATCCAGATGTGAAATTTGCCCTAAACTGCAATGCCAAGATATTTTTCTTGCTCAAAAGCTTCATGTACTTTCTATAATCCACCAAATAAGAGGCGTAATTGTACTGCCCTGCAAATCCTTCGCTGAAAAGTGTGATTCCAGCATTCAAGAAAGTACCATCTGTAGGATAAAGTGTGCTATTACGCGTATCGAAGACTAGTCCAGGACCAATCCCCATGTTGTGTCCTCCATTGATCCCAGGAGCATTAGAACTTTCCAAATCTCCACCAGAAATTACTTTTCGAATATCGTTGTACTGCAAGTCATACAGCAAACCAACAAACAGGTTTTGGTTTACAGGTTTCATCACACGCCCACTGACCCGATAAAAACGGTCAGTATAAAGTTCCCGATGATCAGGATCAGTTTGATTGCCTATGCCATAGAAAAAATCAGGGAAATTAAAATACCTGATGATGGTGTTGATGTTCAAGCCATTTTTAAGGTACACATCTATGTCTAAGGCAGAAAGTATCTGCTTCTTTTGAGTATATAAAAAATAAGGCGAAATCGAAGTAGGACGATAGAATTCATTTTCTTCCCCGTTCTTATCCTTCAAAACCATAAAGGCAATGATGCCATACATAAATCCGGTCTCTGGTGATGAGCCTAATGCGGGGTATACTGCAAAACTGGTCTTTTTGGTTTTTGTGCTATCAGCTTGGCTAAAGGCTGAGAAAATAGATACCGACATCAACAGAATCAACAACAGTATAGGTTTCAGTCGGCATTTACTCATTTTTCAATATTAAAATTTGATTTTTATGAAGGATTATTTGTCCAATTTAATGCCCAATTCTTTCAGCTGATCAGCTGATACCATCGACGGTGAATCGATCATTACATCCCTAGCCGAGGTGTTTTTTGGAAAGGCGATATAATCCCGTATAGACTGTGATCCTCCAAACAAAGCACAAAGTCTGTCAAAACCAAACGCGATACCACCATGTGGAGGTGCACCATATTCAAAAGCATCCATCAAAAAC
>CAXBNB010000055.1:0-11484 GCA_963976505.1 uncultured Reichenbachiellaceae bacterium | reverse complement strand
TACTATGGTTGGGATGCCTGCTGCTTTATATGCTCTTTGTGTATCAGGTACTCCACCATACTCTCCTGTAAGTTGGTTTTTTACTTTATCGGTAGATTCATTGAATGAATTTATTGCGCCGGTAAGCGTGTTGTTGGATATATTGTCCAAGTGACCTCTAAACCTCAACCATGGACCAGCCATTGATATGTGGTCAGTAGTACATTTTCCTTTGGCTTTTATGAGCAACTTGGCACCTGTGATGTTTTTACCATTCCAAGGTGAAAATGGAGAAAGCAATTGTAACCTTTTGGACTCAGGATCAACACTTACATCAACAGCAGAACCATCCTCAGCCGGAGCTTTGTAACCTTAAAGCCAAGATTACCGGATATGGCTATGGCAGCTACCATTTCAGGAGAAGTTACAAATGCGTGCGTGTTGGGGTTGCCATCAGCTCTTTTTGCAAAGTTCCTGTTGAAAGAATGTACGATAGTGTTTTTCTCTCCTTTTTCAGCTCCTGTTCTTGCCCACTGGCCGATACAAGGGCCACACGCGTTGGTAAACACTTTAGTGCCTATTTTTTCGAAAGTATCAATGATACCATCTCTTTCAATTGTATATCTTACTTGCTCCGAACCCGGATTGATGCCAAATTCAGCAGCAGGTTTCAAGCCTTTGTCTATCGCTTGTTGGGCAATGGAAGCAGCTCTGGACATGTCTTCGTAAGAAGAGTTGGTACAAGAACCGATCAATCCCCATTCTACTTTAGTTGGCCAGTCATTGGCTGCAGCTTTTGAACTCATTTCAGAAATAGGAGTAGCTAAATCCGGAGTGAAAGGGCCATTTACATGAGGCTCCAATTCAGAAAGGTTTATTTCTATTACTTGATCAAAATATTTTTCAGGACTAGCGTAAACTTCAGCGTCACCAGTTAAGTGTTCTTTTACATTGTTGGCAAGATCCGCAACTCCATCTCTGTCTGTTGCTCTAAGGTATCTTTCCATTGACTCATCATAGCCAAAAGTAGAAGTGGTAGCACCTATTTCTGCTCCCATATTACAGATTGTTCCTTTTCCTGTACATGAAAGGCTTTTGGCACCATCTCCGAAATATTCTACTATTGCTCCGGTTCCACCTTTTACAGTAAGGATACCTGCTACTTTCAATATTACATCTTTAGGAGCAGTCCAGCCATTCAATTTTCCAGTTAGCTTTACACCTATCAGTTTCGGGAATTTTAATTCCCAAGGCATGTCTGCCATTACATCTACGGCATCAGCACCACCAACACCAATAGCTACCATTCCCAATCCTCCGGCATTTACAGTATGTGAATCCGTTCCGATCATCATGCCTCCAGGGAAAGCATAATTTTCCAATACTACTTGATGGATGATACCTGCACCCGGCTTCCAAAATCCAATGCCATACTTGTTGGAAACAGAATCAAGAAAGTTGAATACTTCATTACTGGTATTAATCGCATTTTGAAGATCAGCTGCTGCACCAACTTTTGCCTGTATCAAGTGATCACAATGTACAGTAGTAGGTACTGCAACTTTTTTCTTTCCAGCTTGCATAAATTGCAAAAGAGCCATCTGGGCTGTAGCATCCTGACAAGCAATCCTGTCTGGAGCAAAGTCCACATAAGAGTTGCCTCTTTCATATATTTCATTTGGCATTCCCTGAGATAAATGAGAATATAAGATTTTCTCTGCTAAGGTCAACGGTTTTCCTGTTAGTTCCCTTGCCTTGTTCACCCGATCGCCTATGCGTTGATAGACGGCCTCAATCATGTCTAAATCAAATGCCATATTTGTATATTTTTAATTATTAATAGTAATTCTTACGAAGGTTTCGGTAGATACACCTAATGGTTGTCAAAAGTAAATAATTTACCTTACAAACGTTATGTTATGACAATTGAAATATCCTGCCTTGTCGGTACTTTGGACTTAAAATTATCAATCAACTATCTTTTTTTGTAGAAACTTCGTTTTCCAGAACAAAATTACTCGTTTTGTTGCAATCAGTACAGGTTGCAGTAGTTTTTTAGGATTATTATTTTCATTCTGGCAAAAGTGCAAGTTTTCTCTGCAAGTATTGTTTTTCAGCCGTGTTGTTAGTGAGTGAAATGGCTTTAAGGGTGGCTATTTTTCCTTCTTCTATGTTACCGGATTCCACTAAAAACTCTGCTTTAATGGCATAATACAAATAATGATTTTCTATCTGTGGGTTGGACTCCAAAAGCTTCAGTTCAGTAAGAGCATCGTTTGGAGAATTGGCTTTTCCAAGTGCAACAACTCTATTTAATTTCACCATCGGAGCAGGATTCAACCTTGTCAGGGTATCATATAACTCCAATATATCTGACCATTTGGTTTCATTATACTGCTTGGCTTCACAATGCAATCCGCTGATGGTAGCTTGAAGGTAAAACTCATTGATGAATGATCCTTTGGTAGCCTTTTCTAAATATTCCATTCCTTTTCGAATGTAGTCCTGATTCCAATGCGATCGATTTTGAAATTCCAGCGTAACCAAATGACCCTCTTTGTCAACTCTGGCATCAAATCTTGAAGAATGAAAATACATCAAAGCCATTAAGGCATTGCTTACAGATACGTTGCAGTCATTATTTTCAAGTAAGATTCCATTCAATCGAATGGCCTCATGACAAAGATCTTTTTTTAATAGTTCATCGCCATTGGTGGTCTTGTAGCCTTCATTGAACAGAAGGTATATAATGTGTAAAACAGTGTTTAACCTGTTTTTAATTTCAACTGGTTGTGGCAATTCGAGTTGGACATTCTCTTCTTGGAACTTTCTTTTTGCTCGTGTGTAGGATTTTGCAATGGTTTCTTCTTTTTTCAACAATGCTCTTGCAATTTCCTTTACCGATAAACCGCCAAGTATTTTTAGAGTGAGGATGATTTGATATTCTGAACTGAGTGCAGGGCGGCAACAGGCAAACATCATTTTCACTACATCGTCCTGGATGGATTCAAGGTTGATCTCCTGATGCACAATAGGTTCAGTATATGTGGCATTAGATCCTTCTAGGCATGATGATTTTCTTAGTTGATCTATGATTTTGTTAGAGGCTACCGTTACAATCCATCCTGAGGGATTGTTAGGAATCTTAGAGTAAGACCAGTTTTGCATAGCTTTGAACAGGGCCTCTTGCACAGCATCTTCTGCCAATTCTAAATGCCGTGTGCCAAATTTAGCGGTAAGGTAGGATACGGCATTACCGTATTCGTTTCGGAAGTAATGATCAACAAGGGAGTTTACCTGATCTGACATACTGTGTAAAATAAAAAAGCCCGGCTGAAATTCAGTCGGGCTTTCTCAAGTTTTGTTAAATTATCCTGGCATTGAGCTAATTGGACGTATCTCAACCGTGCCGCCCATTTCATGTACAGGACAGCCCTTGGCCATTTCTGTAGCATGTGCTAGGTCATTGGCTGGTAGCAATAGGTAGCCTCCTACTACTTCAGTCCCTTCTGCAAATGGACCATCAGTTATTACTGAGCCAGTAACTACTTTTCCTTCAGTCTCTAGTGGAAATCCTTCGGCTTTGATGTCTGACATCCAAGCTCCCCATTTTTCCATGTGTGCTTGAAATTCCTCTGGAGATAATTTGTTGAACTCTTGATCTCCTCCTCTGATTAAATACAAAAATTGTTTCATGATTATGTTTTTTCTTTTAAGACGACTGAGCCTTTTCAAAATGGACAATCATAATTTTTTTTTCAAAGAAACTTTTAAACATTAAATCTGAAGTGCATGATGTCACCATCCTTCACTACATATTCTTTGCCTTCAATAGCCAGTTTTCCGGCTTCTTTGCAACCGGCCTCTGTTTTGTAAAGCTGGTAGTTTTCTAGTTTGATTACCTCTGCTTTTATAAACCCTTTTTCAAAATCCGTATGAATTACACCAGCTGCTTGTGGAGCTTTCCAGCCTTTTTTGATAGTCCAGGCCCTTACCTCTTGTACACCAGCAGTGAAATAGGTGATCAGATCAAGGATCTCATAAGATGCTTGTATCAGTTTGTCCAGTCCTGATTCTTTCAAACCATATTCTCCCAAAAACATTTCTTTTTCCTCTGGATCGTCCAATTCCGCTATTTGTGCTTCTATGGAAGCACTCACGGTAATGACTTGTGCATTTTCCGCTTTTACAGATTCTTTCAGGGCTTCTACATGCTTGTTTCCAGTAAGGATTACCTCTTCTTCTACATTCGCTGCATAGATTACTGGTTTGATGGTTAGCAGTTGTAGTGGATTGATTTCTTCTTTTTCTTCCTCAGAGACCTCTAGTGTTCTGGCATTGTGTCCGGCTTCTAAATGAGCCTTGTATTTTTGCAGGACAGGAAGTTCTTTTTTTGCAGCTGCATCGCCGGACTTAGCAATTTTTTCTGAACGTTGAATTTTTTTGTCGATTGACTCCAAGTCTTTCAATTGCAATTCCGTGTCTATTACCTCTTTGTCGAAAACAGGATCTACTCCACCAGCTACATGGACAATGTTGTCATCAACGAAACACCGTACTACATGGATGATGGCGTCAACCTCTCGTATGTTGGCAAGAAATTTATTCCCTAGTCCTTCTCCTTTACTTGCGCCTTTTACTAACCCTGCAATATCTACAAACTCGATTACCGTTGGCAATACCCGCTGAGGAGATACAAGTTCTTCCAATATTTTGAGCCTTTCGTCTGGTACTGAAATTACCCCAACATTGGGCTCTATTGTACAAAAAGGAAAGTTAGCTGCTTCTGCTTTTGCGTTCGATAACGCATTGAATAGTGTTGATTTTCCAACATTGGGTAAACCAACTATACCGCATTTTAATGCCATTTAAAATCTAATTGTTTTTGATTTGAAATATATGATACCTCTTAAATCCCCAATTGATTTCCACTACAGATACCCTTAAAATAGTGTAAACCGGGATGGCCGCAATCATACCGGGAATACCCCCTAAAGTTGCGGCGGCAAAGATAACAACAAATATTTCTAGTGGATGGGCTTTCACCGATTTTGAGAATATCAGCGGTTGAAAGATTACATTGTCCATCGCTTGAACAATGGCAAATACGGATACTATTTTAATAATCAATAATGCTGCGGTGTTATCGAATGAAAATTGACCAGAAGTAGAGATCCCAACTACGATACCGAAAATAGCTCCCAAAAGCGGCCCTAAATAGGGTATAAGGTTAGCTACTGCAGCAAAAACAGCAATGGTGATGGCATAATTTACTCCCAAAATGGTAAGTCCAAGTGCAGCAACAGAGAAAATGGCAAGCATTTGAAGTGTAAGCCCGATCAGGTAATTGGATAACAATTTTTCGATTTTAAAAACCGCAGAAATAAAAACTTCGAAATAAGCATTGGGTACCAAGGCAATCATTTGTCTGCTCAGGAGTCCATTTTCATACAATAAGAAAAATGAAATAAACGATATTGCCAGTATGCTAATAAAGATGGTTCCTGTGAAGCTTAGCAGATTGTCAAGAAGGTCTTTGAAGTTAATGTTGCTGACAAATTCAATGATGGATGCTTTTATTTCGTCATTGAAACTATCTCCCCCTTCTTTTAGAATTTTGTTGCTAATGAGGAAGTTTTGAATTGAAACAAACGGTACGGATAGATTTTCATATACATCTTCAATATTGAGCTTGGAAATTACCTCAGTTTGATTGATGACCAAAGGCACAAACAACAAGGCAAATAGTGAAATAACCCCTGCTACCAGTCCAAATGAGAAAAATATAGCAACTACCCTTGGGACTTTTACTTTGAAGATGTAGGTCCTGCTGATGAAATTGGTTAACGGACGCAGAATAGTGGCCAGTACCAAAGAAATAGAGATATAAATGAATATATCTGAAAAAAGCCATGCTACAAGAATGAACACGGCTGTTATCAACACAATATATAATAATGTCTTATTGATCATAAACTAAAATAATAAAAAAAAGCCCTCGCGTTTCTTCAAGGACTCAAATTCTTATTTATAAATTAGACCTTAGTCCCACTTCAATTCAGTGTCGTCACCTGTAGAATCGGGCTTGTCTGTATCGACAGTATCTTTCTCTTTTTCTTGGTATTCTTTTTCCCTATCAAACTCTGTGAAATCTACATCCGGTAACAACTCGTTTTTCACATGACCCACTGTGTTGTTCAAGGCTTCAACAAACTTGTTGAAATCTTCTTTGTACAAAAAGATTTTATGCTTTTCGTAGAAAAAACCTTCCTCGCCATCCTTGTACCTTCTCTTACTTTCTGTAATAGTAAGGTAGTAGTCGTTTGAACGTGTAGCCTTGATGTCAAAAAAATAGGTTCTCTTTCCCGCTCTTACTCTTTCGGAGTATATTTCTTGCCTGTCATTATCCTTGTGCTCTTCCACTTTAGTCTCTTTTTATGCGTTTGAAGTTAGGTATTGCGTTTACAATTTTAATAAAACATTTAAATATAGTATAATTTGGAATACAAAAGCAATTTGACCTTGTATTATCACTTTTTTCTTTGCTATTGAGCTTGAACTTTGCTGTTATATTTTTTTAAATAGAAAAAACAAAAGGTCAATACAATTGACAATCATTTATAAATTGCATTCTTTGTATAAGGAGTTAAGGTAAACGGACAAAATAAACTTTCGAAATGGATTTTGATATAGACAAGCTGAAGGAGTTTTCGAACATCGAATTGTTAGCAAAGCAACTTGTGGAGGGGTTTATAACTGGGCTACACAAGTCTCCTTATCATGGATTTTCTGTAGAATTTGCAGAGCATCGTTTGTATAACTATGGTGAAAGTACACGCCATATCGACTGGAAGGTGTTTGCAAAAACTGACAGGCTTTATACCAAGAGGTATGAAGAAGAGACAAACCTGCGTTGCTTTTTGGTTTTGGATAATTCCTCTTCCATGTATTACCCTCAGCCAGGATATGGTAAAATCAGATTTTCAGTTTTGGCAGCAGCGGCATTGGCATTTTTGCTCCAAAAGCAAAGAGATGCCGTAGGATTATATACTTTCTCTGATGAAATCGAAGTACAAACCGAGGTGAAATCCACTGCAACTCATGTGCACAAAATTCTATTAGAATTACAGAAGATTTTTGAAGGTGAAAAAACATCAAAAAAAACGAATGTTCCTTCAGTACTTCACCAGATTGCAAAGAAAATACACAAAAGATCACTCGTTATTATTTTCAGTGATATGTTTCAAAAAACTGAAAATCAAAACGAAATGTTTTCAGCCCTTCAGCACTTGAAGCACAACAAGCATGAAGTGCTACTTTTTCATGTCAATGACAAAAACACAGAGCTTGATTTCGATTTTGAAGACAGGCCATACAAATTTCATGACCTGGAAACTGGGGCAATCCTAAAACTTACACCTACTGAAATCAAGAAGTCGTACCAGACCAAGATGCAGGCATACTATAAGGAATTGAAACTTAAATGCTCACAACTCAAAATTGATTTTGTAGATGCAGACATCCATGATGATTTTGATAAAATCCTGAGTGCCTACCTTATCAAAAGGACTAAGATGCGGTGATTGGAGCTGTCATTCCAATCAACCCAATGTTAATTTACCCCTCCCATACCTGTGTAAGGGTCATTAAAACATAATATTAGCATTATTTTCATTTAACAATTTCCTTGCATTATTGCGATGAATAAATCTTGTTACAATGGATTATGCTTTTGACAAACCATTTCATTCGGAATTGGTCAAAGAACTCAATGCTTTTACAGCCAATCAGGCTACCCGATTTCCTCAAAAGGATGTTCTTAAGATGGACATGCATTGCCACGATTACAACAGTGATGTTCCAGATGAACTTATAGGTAGAATATTAAAAGCTCCTGAAACATGGTTGCCTACTGAAAGGCTATTAGGGACATTAAAAAAAAGAGGCTGTGATGCCTTTACCATCACCAACCACAACAATGCCCGATCCTGCTATGAACAGCAGGATAAAGGATTGGACATACTCACTGCTTCTGAGTTTAGTTGTATGGTGCCCGATTTTAAGGTGGGAATCCATGTACTTACCTATGGATTTAGTCCAGCACAGGAAGTAAAGCTGAATAAGCTCCGATCCAATATCTATGATTTTCAGGAATATACCTGTGAGCATGACATCCCTACTATTTGGGCGCATCCGTTATACCATTACACCTCAGGCGTACCTCCGTATAGATTTTTCAAGAAAATGGCCTTGCTTTTCGAACGGTTCGAAGTGATCAACGGACAAAGAGATACCTGGCAAAACATGCTCACCAAATCGTGGATAGAAAGTCTGGATGAAGAAACAATTGACGATTTGATGGAAGAGACAGGGTTGGATTCCAGTAGGTATTGCAGGAATATCTACAAAAAATCAATGTCAGCAGGATCGGATAGCCACATGGGGATATTTTCCGGGTTGACAGGCTCCTACTTATATGTACCCAACCTGGAAAATAAAAAGGGCAATACTCCTGTTTCTCAACTGGCATTGGAGGCAATTAGGAAGGGAAATATTGCACCCTATGGGTCGCATAGCAGTTATGAGAAAATGACCATTGCGTTTTTGGATTATGTGTGTCAGATCGCCATGTACCACAAAGATCCGGGAATGCTCAGGATCATGCTACATCGAGGGAAGACCAAAGACAAACTTAAGGCAGTTCTTTTGTCTAATGCTTTTGCTGAACTCAGAAGGCATAAGACCACCATGAAATTCGTGGATCTTTTTCACAATTGCTTTGCCGGTATCAAACCTCATTTTTCGAAAAGATGGCTCGTATCAAATGATTACAAGCCGGTCTTTGATGAAGCTATGAAAATAGCGGATACCACAAACGAAGATCCTGACAATTTGGTAGAATCTTATGAGAATTCTATTTTTTCTATCAGCAATCAATTGAATACGATCCTATCAGAGAGGTTGGCCAAGAAGGTTGAAAATCTGACAACAGATTCTAACTGGAAAAATCTGACCCCAGAATCGTTGATGGATCAAATAGAGATTCCTAGTGAAGTAAGACGATTGTGGGACAAATCATTGAGTCAGGGTTCGACCAAGGGTGTACCGCTCCCTGATTTAAGTAAGTTTTTAGATGGACTGTCTTTTCCATTTTTGGCTGCTAATTTCATATTGGCTGCTAATTTTACCAGTACTAAGGTGCTATACAATTCCAGACCTCTACTCGAAGAATTCTCGCAAAAAATAAAAAAGTTTGAACACCCAAAAAGAATGCTGTGGCTCTCCGATACCTATGAGGACAGTAATGGCGTGGCAATGGTATTGCAATCCATTCACAAGGAAGTAAAAAAAAGGAATTTACCAATAGATATTTTAGTGTGTAGCAATACCATCAAGTCGGATGAGCATTTGATTGTGAGAAAACCATTGTCGGAGTTCCAATTGCCATTTTACCAAAATCAACCCATGAGGATTCCCAATCTATTGGACATCCACAGGATATTTTTGGAAGGAGAATATGATAGGATAATGTGCTCTACCGAAGGGCCAATGGGATTGGTAGCTCTTTATTTAAAACAAGCTTACAACGTTCCCTGCTTTCATTATTTACATACGGACTGGATTACCTTTTCTAAGGATGTACTTAATTTTGGTCAGGACAATTTAAGTCGGATGAGAAGGTTTCTGAGGGCTTATTATAAAAAATTTGATAAGCTTTTTGTTTTGAATAAAGACCAACAAAAATGGTTGAAGAGCAAGCAAATGGGCTTTAAGTCATCCAAAGTGTTTCGCACAGCACATTGGGTGGAAGAAAAGTTTGTTCCTGTGAAAACTAGTAAACAAGAGGTGTTTAATTTCCCAAAAAACACTCCTGTTTTGTTATATGCAGGCAGGGTAAGCAAGGAAAAAGGAGTGATGGAATTGCCGGATATATTCGCTAAAATCAAAGCTCAACTGCCGGATGTACAACTGGTCGTAGCTGGAAAAGGACCTGCCGAAGCAGAATTGAAAGGAAAAATGCCGGAAGCTGTGTTTTTAGGATGGGTGGATCATGATAAACTGCCAGCAATATATTCAGCTGCTGATGTGTTGATTTTACCTTCTAAGTTTGACACATTCAGCGTGGTGGTATTGGAAGCATTGAGCTGTGGATTGCCAGTAGTGGCTTATAACATCATGGGGCCGAAAGACATCATAAAGCATGAAGAAACAGGCTATTTGGTCAAAAATAAATCTGAGATTCCAGGTAAAGTAGTTAGTTATTTAAGGAATAAGGAACTTCAAAAGTCATTTAAAAAGTGGGCGTTAAAAAGAGCCAAGAGTTATAAATCTGATGCAATCCTCAAAGAGTTGCTTTATGAAGTAGGTCTTAAATCGGAGGATTGAAATATATGGGAGAACACGAAAAAGAAAATTGGGCTTGGTGGAAACATGGAGTGATTTACCATATATATACCAAAAGTTTTTATGACAGCAATGGTGATGGTATAGGTGACATACAGGGTGTCATTGAAAAATTGGATTATATCGCTTCTCTTGGGGTTGATGCCATTTGGTTATCTCCTATATATAAGTCACCCATGCATGACAGTGGCTATGATGTTAGTGACTTTAGAAACATAGATTCTGTTTTCGGTTCTATTGCAGATTTCAAACAACTTATCTTCGAATGTCATGCACGTGATATCAGGGTGATCATGGACATGATCATGAACCATACTTCGATTGAACACCCTTGGTTTAAGGAATCACGGGAATCGAAAATTAGCCCTAAAAGAAACTGGTACATCTGGAAGGAGGGTAAGCATGGAGTATTGCCAAACAACTGGAAGTCTGCTTTTGGAGGAAGTGGGTGGGAGATGGATAAAAATACTGGAGAATATTATCTTCATTCTTTTTTGAAAGAACAACCCGACCTCAATTGGAGAAGTAAAGGACTCAGAAAAGCTTTTTTCAAAGAAATAAAATACTGGCTGGATATGGGTGTAGATGGGTTCAGGTTGGATGCCATCAACGTGATAGGAAAAGACAAATACTTTAGAGACAACCCAGGGTTTCTTGGTTTGTTCAATCTTGGCAATAAGTTACTCAGTAGAAACGCTCCCCGTTCACATAAGATAGTGAGAAAGCTTCGTGAACTCATAGATACTTATGACGATAAAATGATTGTGGGAGAAATATTCACTCCTCCTCCGGGAAATCCCAAAGTGGCAGCCAGTTATTTGGGTAACGGCAAAAATCAACTGCACATGGCATTTGATTTTTCTTTGATCTTTCAGCGTTGGAATGCCCTGCATTATTATCAGGCTATTGAAAATTGGTACAATCAGATACCAAAGAAAGGCTGGCCTAGTTTTGTTTTTTCAAATCACGATCTCTTTCGCAGTAAAAACAGATTGGGAGTTGGTAAATACAAAGAAGAAAAGGCAAAAATCACTGCCATCTTGTTACTTACCCTCAAGGGCACTCCTTTTATATATTATGGAGAAGAGCTGGGCATGGAAA
>CAXBNB010000054.1:0-11693 GCA_963976505.1 uncultured Reichenbachiellaceae bacterium | reverse complement strand
GAAATTTCAACCTGCGATTGAGATAGAATGTTTATGGATGAAGCACTAATGGTAGCAACACCATCAGACTTGATTAAGCTAAAATTATTCAAAGCCACGTCTATCAAACCATCTTGATCTGAGAAGATACCTTCATCAAAATTTATAGTTATTGTAGTATTGTCGGTTGATATTGATGTTGAACTTATAGTAGGGGCAGTTTGATCAAAATACACAAATGTACCATCAGTAACTGTAGTCACTTGCGTACCTGCATTTCCCTCTAAATCTTCAAAATCAATGGTGAAAGTATAGAGTCCATCTGTATCTGCACCTGAAGGGCCATATCGGATATTCCAGTTAATAGGCCCACCGGTAACGTCCGGTGCGGTGTTCGTGACAGGATCGCCACCTGACAAGAGAGTGGTAGAAATATTGGTTATGTCTTCACTCGAAGTAAAAGCAATAACAACAACATCTGCTGGCTGAGCATAAGATGGATTTCCTGAAGGATCTAGGCCGATAGAAACTGAGGAAAGTGTGGGCGCAAGCTCGTCATTCAAAGAAGCTGTATTTCCTGTTTGGGTTACCTCCATGGTATTTCCGGCAGCATCATAAATGCTGCTACCATTGAATGGAACAATGGAAATGGTTTCATTTCCATTTGGTGTCCCAGTGTAGGACAGGGTGAATGTAGCTTGAGCATTGCCAGCAGTATGACTGACATTACTGCTGTTCAATGTAGCTACTCCTCCAGTAATTGAAACATTAAAATCTGAATCGATTAAATCACCAGTACCGTTGGCATTGGCATAGACCCCCTCTGTAAAGTCAACGGTAATACTACTATTGTCTGACACAAGCGTTACAAAATCTATTAAAGGAAGTGTGCCATCGTAAACCAATGACAATTGATTGGAAGCATCATTTGGATTCCCTGCTAAATCCACGACTATTCCGGCAAGCATTTCAACAGTAACCGTACCGTCCAAAGAAGGCGTAATGTCTGCCGTGAAGACTATATTGTCGCCTGTATTGATGTTACTTGCTGAGCCATTGCCTACTATTATATCATCTGTTATAAAGCTGGTCACTACTTCATTAAAGGTCATGGTGACCTCAAATGGTGAAACATTTGTTGGGTCAGTTGCCAATGTAGAAATAACAACTGTAGGTGGTGCATTAAAAGCAGCTGAGAATTCAGAAATACCGTTAGTCAGATCTGTTACAGTAGCTACATAGGTATTGGCAGGATTTCCTCCATTGCCGTATGCCCACGAATTGTCTGCTTGAACAATTGCAAAACCTACATAGGAAGCTCCTTGATTGTCGGCACATGAAGGGTCTATCTCATAAATATCAACCGTCGATCCATCAGCAGCAGCACTCGTACCAGTAATACCTGTATCATCCACTGTAGATATAATTGGCGCATCAACAGTTGGGATATTCTCAAAATTGATGGCATCATTGACATTACAGAAATAACTATTGGCTCCTATTCCTACATTTGCTCCAACCGCAGATTGATTGTCAAAGAAAATACCATCTAGGTCGTTGTAGGCAATGGTATTGCCAGATACCTCCGTAATGGTAGTTGAAGAAGAAAAGGATATCCCATGACCAGTATTGCTAAAATCTGTAACACCGTCAGTTTCGACTCCAATTTTATTATTTACAATAAAAATATTGGAATTGGTATTTGTCAGGTTAATACCATGATCAAGAATGCTATCCCCATTTCCAGATATTACATTGCCCATAATTTCTATACTTCCCGTAGAATTGTCTAGACCACTGGCAGCATTGAGCCTGATTCCGTTTCCAAGATTGGCCAATCCAGTTCCGGTAGCAGTACCAGAACTATTAGTTCCTATTAAATTGTTGGTAATTTTTACATTAGAAGAAAAACTACCACTCAAGTAGATACCATCAGCACTCATGCCTGATATTACATTGTTTAAAATTTGTGTACCCGTGCCATTTGAGGAATACAATACACCAGAAACCAAAGAACCATCGGTATCTATCTTCGCATTACCAGTGCTATTAAGCCCTATAATATTGCTATCAACAATTACATCATTGGCAGTACCAGAAATATAAACTTCAGCAATAGACTGACTACCAGCAATTACGTTTTGATGACCAGAGGTCGATGCTCCGATATTAATAAAATCTGCCCCTGTGGTTGCTATTATTCCTCTTTGATTTCCAAGGTCATTGTCTCCATTTTTGTCAACACCGACAAAATTTCCATAAATGTCAATATTGTCAGCACCATCAATTTGGATAGCATAACCCGATCCACCTATGAGATTACCCTCTCCTGCACCACTGTTTCCTCCTATGGTGATGTTTTGTGAATTAGAGGCTATCCTCATTCCAAACTCAGAATTGCCATCAATACTCAGACCATCCATAGATGTCCCGATCCTATTTCCCTGAATCAATCCGCCATCTGTATTGAAGATAAATAAGCCGCTATGTCCATTTCCAGAAATGACATTACCCTTGGTTGGAGCGCCAACAATAAAATTGTTCATGCCTGAAGAAGACCCTATGCCATGCTGACCAAAATTCGTAATGTATAAGCCATACACTTCGACATCTGGGTCGTCAATATCCAAACCATCAGTTGACCCACCTGCCGAAGTTCCATCCAAGGTAACCATCAATCCAGCATCCATATCCCATCCAGGCTGGCTTGTCCCATCTATTACCATACCCAAGCCTCCAACATTGTTAATGGAAGGCAATGGACTTTGTAATTCAATATTCCATGGGCCATTTCCGAGAATATCAAACAATATTGTTTCCTTGGCACCACTCGCATTGGCATCTATTATAGCCTGGCGAAGTGATCCTTGACCTGAGTCATCTGTGTTTACAACTGTGAATGGAGGAATAGTAAGTGCTCCTGATGAAGTCCATTCTGTTCCAGTCATATTAGTGAGTGAACCATCATTATTATTTACGCTCACATCTGGAAGTGTTAAACCTGTAGTTTCATCAAACTGATAGTAAGCCATTAACCCAGTATTGTTCCCAACTAAAGTGGCATAGAAGTCTCGCTGTATGTCAGATTCAGTTCGTGCGAAATTCCATATCCTCACTTCGTCGATTTGACCTGGCCAATATTGTTCTATTGCATTTTCATATCGACCAATTTGCACTGGTGCAGTACTGTTTTGCCTAACTCCTGAAAAGGTAGCGCTTCCACTTAAAGTTCCGTTAATATATAATGACATACTGGTTCCTTCCACCGTTGCTGCTACATGTGTCCAAGTATCTGGTGAAATGTCTTGGTCATCAGTGTTATTACCACTTACTTCAATTATTCCTGAACCCGTTCCCATGAAAAAACTTATATTTCCATTTATAGGACCCTGTACCTGCAAATTAAATTCTGACGTACTGTTGGAAGTGGTTGCTTGCTTAGTGATAATGGGACTATAATCGGTCAGTTCATTGATTTTAACCCAAGCTTCCACCGTGAAATCACCCGCAAAAACATCATCTTCAAATAAATTAATATAGTCGTTTGTACCGTCGAAATCCAGTGCATTTCCAGGCTGCACCATAAAAGAATTGGATACGACATTTTCGCTTAGTGTCCCATTATGGTCCGCTCTTGCCCTGTAGTAATATTGTGTACCTTGTGTTAGAGAAACATTAATAGGATTAGAACCGCTTGTACCAGATGAAATGCCTGTCGCTAGTAAACTACTAAAGTCACTATTGTCATCCACATCGATAATAATATCAGTTGCACCTGAAGGTGCGGTAAAATCTGCAACAAAACCATTGGTTGTTACCTGAGTGGCATTGAAAATATATGGTGCTTCCGGCATCATTGCTGTTGACAAAACCCAATTTGAATTATTGACATCCGATCCTCCAAAATCGAATCCAATTAGTGTCCCATCATTTTGATTGACACTCCTATCTGGAAGGAAATCTTTACCCGAATTTATAATACCATCTTTACCTAGATCAAATCGGTAATAGGCCACCAAGTTAGGCTCGGTCTCAGGTATTGTGTGGAACATATTGCTCTGAATTTCTCCGATTGTTCTTACATCGCTCCAAATCCGAACTTCATCAATTTGTCCATCAACAAATGATCCAGGCGTGCTCAATGAACTTGCACCAATGTGAAGGTCGGAGGTTGTTGAGGCCATTGACCCATTTATCGATCCAGCAGCAAGCCCAGATTTGATCAAAGTACCATCAAGGTAAATTTCAAAATTATTGCCGTTTCTCAACGCCGCAATATGATGCCAATCCATATCGGTAATTGCATTTGGATCAGAATCTAAACCTGCAAAGGAATCATCGGCCAAATAGTAAAAAATGGAGATGTCTTTGACATTGCCATTAAAATTTCTGTCAAATTGCAACTCAAATTGCCTTTGTCCAGCTTCATTCTTGGAAACAAGATTGCGCGCTCCGTTGGATAATGAATTTGGTTTAAACCATAGTTCGATGGTAAAATTCCCTGAACCAAAGTCCACTTCAGAAGGGTCGCCGAGATTTACATAGTCATCTATACCATCAAAATCCAGCGCATTACCAGGAGCTTTGATACTGCTGGCAAACCGCACATTTGAACTTCCTGATCCCAAAGATTCAGTCAATGCTTCTACCGTATAAAAATATCCTGTACTTGCTGCCAAAGTATTGTCAATGAATGACGCTACATTAGCGCCAACTGTAAATTCTGTGACATTTTCAGTCACATCGAGATCGGTAGAACGCAGAATTTTAAACTCCACTTCATTGCTGGAATTATCCGTCCATGTCAAGGTTACCTCGTTTGTTCCTGTTTCTTCAGCAAACAAATCGGATGGAGCCACTGGTGCCATTGCTTCTGAAAACACCCAATTCGACTCAACAGGATCAATCAATCCGAAACCAGCCAATGTTCCATTATTTTGGTTTTTACTTCTATCAGGCAAAAGAGTTAATCCAGTATTGTCTTCACTTGCATTTCCTTGATTGAAACGGTAGTAAGCTGTAAGGTTTGTTTCAGAGCCTACATCAGAAAAATGGCGATATAAATTGGTTTGGATTTCTGATTCCGAACGCACACTATTCCAAATCCGCATTTCATCTAATTCCCCATCTATAAAACCTATACCTTCTGCTTCTCCGATGTGAATATCGACAGTAGGTACAGGAAAGGTTCCAGTCAGAGTCATAGAACCTATGTTTTCACCATCAAGGTAAAACTCTACTGCATTGTTGTCAACCGTAAATGCTACATGGTACCATCGATCAACTTCAGGAACAATTGTATTTGAAGAAAACCATCTTGATCCTCCAGCTCCATTTAGGTGAAGAGTGAATTTATTTGCTACACCTGAACTGTTTGTATAATAGCCAAAAAGCCATTTTTCAGTAGCTCCCGAGCCATTATCTCTTCCTATTATGACATCTATATCCGTATTAAAGGATTCCCACTTTACCCAACTTTCAAATGAATAGGCTGTAGGGTTCAAGTCGATACTAGAAGAAGTACCTAGATTAATGAAATCATCGACACCATCAAAATTCAGCGCATTGCCTGTTCCTGTGATCACACTTCCCCATTTCACGTTAGAATTTTCCGACTCACCGGTAGGACTAACGGCTCTTACTCTATAGAAGTAGCCGCTTTCTGTTTCAAAATCGTTATCGGTATAGTTTGTGGCATTAGCACCCACTTCAAATGTGAGCACACCACTTCCAAAATCAGGATCAGTAGATCTTTCTACCACAAAACTAGTCTCAATAGCAGAATTGTCCGTCCAATGCAGTACGACTGTACTTCCATCACTTCCTTCAGTGTAAAGATCGGAAGGAGCTTCAGGAGCCATAGCACCTGAGGCCACCCAATTGGGGGTAGTGTTTGTTCCTCCGCTTCCACTCCAAGTCCCATCATTGGTATTTTTACTCCTGTCGGTTAATTTATCATCAGTAGGGTTTAGCTGGTCAAATTTGTAATAGGCTACAAGATTAGTTTCATCTCCAGTCAAGGAGTTGAACATATTGGTCTGAATTTGCACCTCAGAACGCGCTTCACTCCAAATTCTTATTTCGTCTATTTCTCCATCGTAAAATTGCGAAGTTCCATTATTTGCACCAATATGGAAGGGCAAAGTATTGGCATTAAGCGAGGCAAATACAGAGATTGTAAATTGATTTTCCAAGACACCATCAATATATATTGAAAGCGAAACACCTGGATCATAAACGCCCGCAATATGGTGCCATTTTCCATCATTAACCGGAGTTGTACCCAATGCAAATTGATTGGTGCCCAATCCATTATTAATCACAAACTGTACATTCGAACTCCCCTCAAAGTATGCGCCTATGTCAGCAGCTGTATCACCACCTCGTCTTCCAAAAAGATAGTTCAATGTGGTTGGCTTAATCCAAGCCTCATACGTCAGTGCGCCAGTTATTTGCAGAGCTGTTGGTGAGCCCATTGAAATTACATCATCAGTGCCATCAAAATCCAAAGCCTGTCCTGCAGAATTTTCATAGAAATAAACATACTCCGGCACAGAAGGCTGAGTGCTTTTTTGATTGACTGCATCTACTCTGTAATAATATTGTGTGGTAGCACTTACCGTTTTGTCTGTAAAAGTTGTTGAATTTGCGGGTAGTATTGCCAGAGAAATAGCACTACTCATATCATACTTGCTTGACCTAACAATTTCATAGGAATTTTCATCAGTGGCATTGTCAGTCCAAGTAAGCTCTATTTCATTGCTGTCATTCAAACGGGCAAAAACATCAGTAGCCGCTACAGGGTCAGTATTAGAGTTCATGGCTCCTGACTTAATCCAGTTGGATACATTATCATCTGTGTTGTCGTCTAGTGTAAAGTTGTTCAGGGTGCCATTGTTGTTACCGATACTTCGGTCTGGTAGGGTGGTAAAATCAGTATTAACATCCTTGACTGGATTACTGTCTAAACCCTGGTCAAATTTATAGTAGGCCTCTAAGTTCGTTTGAGTCGTTGGATCAGGAAAATCATTGTATAAGTTATCTTGAATTTCTTGTTGTGTACGGTTAGCACTCCAAAACCGAAGTTCATCTATAACTCCATCAAAATAAAATCCATCATTGTCGCCTCCAATTCTTACTTTTTCCGAAGCATAATAAGGTGATCCTGACGCTGGGTTAGGGCCACCTTGAGGTGTACCGTTAAGGTACATTATGGTAGTACCGGAAGTAAATGTAACTGCTATATGATACCATTGATCCTGATTTAATGGTGCATCACTTAATAGCTGTACATCCCAAGTCGAATTGTCATCTAGAGCCAATAGAAATTCGGCATTCCCATCTGCAGTGGTTTTAATGGCGTAACCTTCTATTTCCGCACTTGATTGCCTGTTAGACAAAATTGTCATTTCGGCTGTTGCTTCTGGTTTTATCCAAAGCTCAATAGTAAAATCTCCAAATGGTTTAATTGCTTCATCAGTACCGAGATTGACAAAATCATCAACACCGTCAAAGTTGAGTGCATTGCCCGGCGAAGTAAGGGTGCTTCCAAACTTACTATTGGAAAACCCTGTACCTATAGAGCCTGCTCTTTCCGCCTGAATTCGGTAATAATATTGAGCATCTGTGCCCGGATTGTCGCTAAAAGTATGAAGTCCTGGAACGCCCGTAAAAGGTGTGACCGGATCAAGTACAGAGAAATCAGCAAATGCTGACCTTTCAATAATAAAAGCTGTCTCATCTGTTACATTACCATTCCAACTCAATTGCACTTCTGTCCCTGATAGCTGAACAATTTGCAATTCAGATGGAGCGATCCCTCCAGATGTTACTGCATCAGCATCGAATGTCTGTCCACCCATCAATGTACCGTGATTGCCTCCGGTTTCGCTGTGATCAGGGAGCAGTACTCCAGATGACTGATCAAAAGTATAATAAGATACTAAATTGGTCTCAGTACCCTCTAAACGTTCGTTCATTCTGTCTTGGATGTCTTCAATGGTACGTGCTTCAGACCAGATTCGGATTTCATCGATTGTACCAATGAAACCTAGTGAACCACTTCTACTACCAATATGTAGTGGTGTTGCTGAATAAGAAGGTGTTCCCGTATCGTTTGAATTAACATCCCTGATACCATCTACAAAAATATCACCATCCCCAGCACCTCTATAGACTATAGCTACATGATGCCATACTCCATCATTATAATTTTTTAAGGTTGAAATTGTACTGCCTCCGATATTCATTCCAATTACATCGCCCGAAAATTGCTGAACTGAATACTCAGCGTTAGCACTTCCTTTTTCGAGGATTATAATGTTGCCAGATACACTTGTTTGCATCCAGAATTCAATGGTAAATGCACTTGGCATTTGCAACGAAGCGTCATCAGGTACTTCTATGTAATCATTTCCATCAAAATTCAGTGCATTGCCCGGATGGTTGTAAGTCGAGGCATAACTTTCACTAGAATAAGCACTATTCCCTGTTTGGTTTACAGCTCGAACGTGATAGATGTAGGATTTATCGGCTATTACTAAGTGGTCTATATATTCAACTGTGTTGCCTCCAACTGTTGCAATCGTTGTATATGACCCGCCAACCTCAGATCTCTGAATTTCAAAATTGGATTCATCATCGGAATTGTCCATCCATGAAAGGTAAACTTGAGTTTGATCTATGTTGACAGCAAAAAGACCTGAAGGAGCAATTGGTGGAGCAATTGTATTCATTGCACCGGAAGCTAGCCAATTTGAAGCATTGAGACTTATGCCATCATCTAAAGTGAAATTGTTCAGAGTACCGTCATTTTGGTTGGTACTTCTATCAGGCAAAGTGGTAAATGTTGTATTGTTATCTGAATCTCCAACATCAACTCCCTGATCAAATTTGTAGTATGCCACGAGATTATCCTCAATCCCTGAAAGGGAAGAGAACATATTGTTTTGGATTTCCGCAAGGGTTCGTACACCATCCCAGATCCGTACTTCATCCATTTGTCCATTGAAATTGAAACTTGCTCCCGAATTGATTGTTCCAAATTCGAGGTTTGATGTCGTATTTTCCATGGCCACATAAGAACCAGATGAACTTGGACTGGTCGTTGGCTCAACCCCATCAATGTAAAGGGTAATGCCAGCTGCTGTACTTGAACCATCATAAGTAAAAGCCAAATGATACCATTGTCCTGTATTAAATGTAACTCCAGTACTTTCCCCAAATAAAAATGCACTTGCTGACTGATCTGCCAGAGTAATGCTGAATTCTCCACTGCCACTTGTAGCCATGTGCCATTCATTTTGGCCTGCTCTTTTTGAAAGAATTCCAGCTGAATTTATATTATCAAATTTTACCCATGCTTCTGCTGAAAAAGATTGATCTGTTGATCCATCACCAAAAGAAAAATCATCTGTATCTGGTAATGAAACATAATCGTCTGTTCCATCAAAATCCAGCGCATTATGTGGTGGAGTAAAAGTGCTTGCAAATTTTTCATTGCTGTAACCAGAGTAGCCTTGCTCGTTCAACGCACGTACTCTGTACCAGTAGCCATTTCCTGCGGAAACATTGTCAGAGTAAGACGTAGCGCCTGCATTTAAAGATGCCCGTTCTGAATAGGTCGATCCTCCATCGATAGAGCGTTCTACTTTGTAGCCCGATTCGTTAAAGGCTATATCTAACCAATGCAGGTCTATTTGCGTGGTGGATACATCCGAAGTATATAAATCTAATGGATCTGATGGAACATCCTGATCCAAGGCGGTAGATGCTACCCAAATTGGTCCTGCAGAAGATCCATTAGCCACTCCGTTGTTATTGTCATTTAAAGCACCATCATTGCTATTGGCAGTTCCGTCCATTAGAGATGTTCCGGAAGATTGATTGAAATCATAATATGCTACCAATCCAGTTTCAGAATCTGCAAGCTCTTTAAACATGTCTGTTGCGATTTCGCTTTCGCTTCTAGCAAAATTCCAGATCCTAGTTTCGTCCAAACTCATGGACACTCCTGTACTGACGTTACCAACCCCTACTTCAGTTGTGTTGCCATAAGAACCAAATACCATTGAGGAATTACTATTATGTATAGTCGAAATCATATTGGTGGTTTTTTCAGCAACCATTTGACCATTCACAAAAATTCTTGCATAATTAGATCCACTAAACGAAACAGCCACGTGATACCATTTATCTGTTTCAAATGTGAATGGTTCAATTATAAAGGAAATATCGGTTCCCTCAGTATCCGCAAGTCCATTGGAAGAAATAGCAAAAAAGATTTCCGAAGAAGCGTTAACTATTAGGGCATATGATCGATCTTCTGGGGTAGCGTCAGGATTCCATTTAGTGATTAATTCTGTTTCTTCCGTAACAGGAGCGTCAAATTTAACCCATGTTTCAAGGGTCAATTCTCCAATTATATCCAATGAGTTACCATCCGGGATTTCGACATAGTCATCGATTCCATCAAAATCCAATGCGTTCCCAGCGTCAACTATTGTAGCCGCTCCATCAAATTCAAGAGCTCCCATATCAACCACCCCACCTTGTACTCTGGTATTTCCGGAAAAGTCAAAAGGAGTATCTTCAGTAGTATTTGCATCACCGTCTAGATCCGGTCTGTCCTGAGCAATGGAATTGTTATCTCCTTTATTTATCGCACCTGAACCAGAAACTAAACTGAAATCTCCATTGTTTACATCAGTAAACATTGGATCATTGCTGTTTCCATTCATTCCAATTGCTCCCGTAGAAATCAAGTTGTAGTCAATGTCAGAAGTCCCGAGAGAATGAACATCAGCTCCAGTAGTTGCACTGTTGTCCCAAATAATATTATTTTTAATTGGACTGTCTGAATTGCCCGAAACGTAGATTCCACCTCCCTCAATACTAGCAGAGTTGCTGTAAATCGTATTATTCAAAATCTGGGTACTGCTGTTGAAAGTAGCGAGAATTCCCCCTCCTAGATTGGTAGCTGTATTCCAAACGAAAAAACTGTTGGTAACTATACCAAAAGAACCTGCAGCAGACAGGTATAATCCTCCACCGTTTTGAGCAGTATTATTTTCAAACCAGCAATTAAAAATTCTTGGGTTTCCTCCACTATACATACCTCCACCATCTTCAAAAGCATAGTTGTTTGTCAGTGTCACATTAACCACATCGCTACTGCCGGTATTCATCCAAATCCCACCTCCCTGATCACTCGCTGTATTACGCTCGAAGGTGCAATTCTTTATATCCATGGTGGCAAAATTGATTATCCCACCCCCATTATCACTAAACCCACTGGCTATATTAGCATTACCTCCAGAAATAGTGAAACCGTCAATTAATAAGCCCACAACGCCAGCGGTGTACAGCACATGAAGTGAATTATCAGACCTGGTAGATTCTTCTGGTACAATATTATCGTTATCGTTATAGAATAAATCACCACTCAGAATGGTATTATTCAAATTAGGGTTTCTGTCATCTTTTGATAATTCGTTACCCACAAATCCTCCCAATAGGGAAAGGTTGTTCATCTCTGTTCCTACAATCCTAAAAGAAGCCTCTCTATCAATATCAGAAGGTGTGTATGTCCCCTTAGCCACCCATATTTCTACATTGGATCCTGTAATCGCCAATGCTTCTTCCAAATCATTGAAGGCACTGCTCCAAGAAGTACCGTCCGTAGATCCACCCGCATTTTCATTTACATAAAGAAC
>CAXBNB010000053.1:0-11740 GCA_963976505.1 uncultured Reichenbachiellaceae bacterium | reverse complement strand
TTTTGATTGTGGCTAATCAATCCAGAGATAAGTGTTACGCCTAAGGCAATGGTAGTGGAGCCTGTATTTCCAAATTTTTCAGCAATGGATGAGATGTCTTGGCTGGTTTTTGACCTGTGAGAAGTTGACCATTGCTGAATGTTATCATCCAATGAATAAATACCCAAACCTACGCCTACAATTACCCCTGTTTTAAGCCAATCTTTTCCCGTCCAATGAAAAGGTGCACTATATAGTTTTCCAGCGTCTGAAAAGTAGCTGCCTAAGTAGCTTTTTTTATTTGTGGTTTCTAACGAATCAATAAAACCAGAGCCATAAGAAAACGTGACTTTTGACAAAAGCACAAGTGCCATTATCAATAATGATAGGTGATGTTTTTTATTGGAATGATTATTTAAGGTATTCAAAATTTCCTTTCGTGGAATTGATGGTAACCTTTGCTCCTTCAAAACTTTCAACTCTGCCTATTATCTTGGCATCAATGCCAAAGCTTTTTGAAATTGAAATGACTTCATTGGCATGAATTTCGTCCATGTAAAGCTCCAGTCTATGACCCATGTTAAAGACTTTGTACATCTCCTTCCAATCCGTTCCACTTTCCTCGTGAATGATTTTAAATAGAGGAGGTATCTCAAAAAGGTTGTCTTTTATAATATGTACGCTTTTTACAAAATGCAGCACTTTAGTTTGAGCTCCACCACTGCAATGTACCGCACCATGTATGTTTTCTCGTTGTTCTGAGAGAATAGAACTCATTACTGGGGCGTAGGTTCTGGTAGGTGAGAGTACTAATTTACCGGCATCCAAAGGACTGCCCTCAACTGAATCTGTCAAGTGGTAATTTCCTGTAAACACTAAATCCTCTGGCACATGAGGATCAAAGCATTCTGGGAATTTGGTCATATAGTCTTTATGAAATACATCATGTCGTGCTGAAGTAAGACCATTGCTGCCCATGCCTCCATTGTACTCAGATTCGTAAGTTGATTGTCCATATGATGCGAATCCAACTATCACATCGCCTGGTTTGATGTTGTCATTGGAAATCACATTTTTCCTGGGCATGCGAGCTATCACCGTGCTGTCAACCACCACTGTTCTTACCAAGTCACCAAGGTCGGCAGTTTCTCCACCAGTGGATTTTATGTCAACACCATTTTCTCTTAGCATCTCTAAAACTTCCTCTGTACCTTCGATCAGGGCTTTTATTACCTCTCCCGGAATCAAGTTTTTATTTCTACCTATGGTAGATGAAAGCAAAATATTGTCAGTAGCTCCTACACAAATCAGATCATCCATATTCATGATGACAGCATCCTGTGCAATGCCTTTCCAGACTGAAAGGTCTCCGGTTTCTTTCCAATACATGTAAGCAAGTGCAGATTTGGTGCCGGCACCATCTGCATGCATAATGTTGCAATAGGATTTGTCTCCTCCCAACATGTCAGGTACGATTTTACAGAATGCATTGGGAAACAGCCCTTTGTCCAAGTTTTTGATGGCATTGTGGACATCTTCTTTAGAGGCAGAAACTCCTCTCAACATATATCTTTCTTTCATGTCAGTGGCAAACTTTAAAGAGTGCAAAGCTAATGATTTGCTGTTAACTCTAAAGGCAGCAAAGCAACATCTTTATTCTCTGTGTGGAATCTTTTGTTTAAGATACGTTTTGAGATTATTAATTTTTTGAAATAATACATTATCATGCTTGTTCGGTATTTATACTTCGGTTAAAACAGTGACTTTACTTATCGTTTAAGCAATTGATATTCAATAAATTGCAACCGGTTTCGTTTGAAATATTAAACTTATGATAAAATCAATTATGACTTAAGTTTACATTTTTGAATAAAATCACATCAATAAATGGGTTGATAAGGTATTTATTAAATAATTTTATGCTTAACACTAGATCACATACTATGAGCAACCAGGTAGATCTTCTTTATGAAGAGTACAAAAAATCCAGAAAAATAAGTCTTAACAGAGAGCAATTTTCTTATTTAACTAAATTATATCCGGCATTATTGGTCTGCATGAGTGATGGTGTTTTGGATGAAGAGGAATGGGAAGGAATCGTGATGGCCACAAAAGGTTTATCCGAAGAATTTGTCAATGGCCCTGAAGATGACAAGGAATTGATTGCTATTGCCTTTAGAACCGAGTTTCGTTATTTGTTGGATAACATTGACAAATGGCAAAAGAAATTTTTGAATGCTTTGAATGACAGCATCAAAGACAATCAGTCGGACAAAGAATTTGTTTTGGAGTGTATGTATTTATTTGCCAATGCGGCCGATGGTATTTCAGATGAAGAACAGTCCAAAATAGATGACCTGTCGCATAGGTTGCACCTTGAGTTCTAAGAATAGATTTTCTTGCAAATTACTAGGATGGATTTTCCAGTAACCAATGTCGTGGCGAAAATGTAAATTTCGCCACCTTCTTTAATGCCTGTTTTTTTTCTAATTTGATTTACGGTTAGAGGAAAGTTACGCGTAGTAATGTTGGCTTTCCCATCAGGTAAATAAGGCGATAAAGATTGTTTTTTAAGGGCTTCTATGCCAATGATTTCAAAAACTCTTCCCGCAAACCCAGCCATCTTCTCTTCCGAAGTATAGAGGTGACTATTGACATGGAGTTTGTCCAAATTGTACTGATTAGCCACCAACTTAAAGGCTCCAGCTTTTAGCACAGAGCTGTTCGGTTCGTACAAATATCTTTTTGGTAAGGAAAATGAGACATCCGATAGACTTTCGTTTAGCAATGAATAAGAGAATTTCTGAGACTGACCATTACTCTGGAGATTTATAGTATGCATTGAAATATCTCCGGAATATCCACCAATCATTTTGATTAGTAATTCTTTACACTCGTTGTTCACAGAGATCACATGAATTTCTGATATGCTACTAAGATTTCTTGTTATTTCTGCTATATCGAGTAGTGGTGCGAATTTAACCAATAGCCCTTTTGATTTACCCAAGATCTTTTCTTGAATATCGAGAATATTAGGAGTGCAGTCGTCTATTCGAAACACCTTTTTATTGTGTTCATCTCTTCGGGCAGGGTCGATATAAAACCAATCTATAGGTACTGTTTGTTTTTCCAGTAACTCTTCTGATAAGCAGTTTTCAACCTGGATAGAAGCAGATAATGCTGAAAAGTTATGTTTTGCCAATTCACAAAGTGCTTCATTTTGCTCTACATAGATCGTATTTTGAAAACTCTTTGAAAGATAAAAAGTATCTATTCCAGTACCTCCTGTGAGGTCCACAAGGGTATTTCCCTCAATCAGACTTGCTTTGTATTTGGCAGTGAGTTCGGAGGAGCATTGCTCAAGTGATACTCCATGTGGAAATAAAACTCCCTGAACGGAATACCATTCAGGGAGTTTTTTCTTTGCCTTTCTTCTGGACTGTATTTGCGCTGCAGCCAGTTGAACAGGGATGTTTTTATATTTTGACTGAGCCAGAATTAATTTAGCAGGTTCTTCATTTTCATGCTGAAGGACAAAATCTACTACTTCCGGTTTGGAAAGTTCCTCAATCAATATACTAAATTGTGCTCTGCGATATATTCTGCAATTTGAACGGCATTTGTTGCTGCTCCCTTTCTAAGGTTGTCTGCCACTATCCACATGTTCAAAGAGTTGGGATTTGATTCATCTACTCTCAATCGTCCAACAAACACTTCGTCTTTATTGTGTGCAGTCAAAGGCATAGGATAAATATTGTTTGCTGGATCGTCTTGGATCACAATGCCACTAGTAGCAGCCAATATTTCGTTTACTTCTTTCAGGTCACATGGTTTATGGAATTCCACATTGACAGATTCTGAATGACCTCCCATTACAGGTAACCTCACACAAGTAGCGGTCACATGAATAGAATCATCGTTCAATATCTTTTTCGTTTCATTGATCATTTTCATCTCCTCCTTGGTGTATCCATTTTCCAAGAAGACATCAATATGAGGCAATACATTCATATCAATTTGATGAGGATATACTTTGGTGTGTTCGGTTCCGTTTCTCTCACCTTGCAATTGATCAACAGCAGCTTTTCCTGTTCCTGTCACCGATTGGTAGGTAGAAACAACAACCCTTTTGATGCCATATTTTTCGTGCAATGGACCAAGAGCCAATACCATTTGAATGGTAGAACAGTTTGGGTTGGCGATAATTCTATCGTCAATTTTAATCGCACTTGCATTAATTTCAGGAACTACTAATTTGTGGTCAGGACTCATTCTCCACGCTGAAGAATTGTCAATCACAACAGAACCAACTGCCGCAAATTTTGGAGCCCACTCTAGTGAAGTTCCACCGCCAGCTGAGAAAATAGCAATGTCAGGCTTTGCTGCTATTGCGTCATCCATACCAATCACAGTGAATTCCTTGCCCTTATAAGAAATTTTCTTGCCAACAGACCTTTGGGATGCCACAAGCATCAATTCATCATATTGAAAATTTCTTTCTTCGAGTACTTTCAGGATTTCTGACCCTACCAGTCCGGTTGATCCTACAATTGCTAGTTTCACTGTTTTATTATTTAATGATAAAAATGTTTTTCAGTTTTGAAAGCACAAAATTACTATATTTAATATGACAAAGGACAAATAACCATTGTGCAAAATGCAACAAACTTACTTAGTTAAAGCTTTGATTGTGAAATTTCTAATGCTAAATCTAGCATTGGTTGTATTTTTAACACTTAACCCATTAGTTGTTAAAGCACAGGTTGTTGATGATTTCTCAGATGGTGATTTCACAGTTAATCCAGTGTGGAGTGGAGATGTTGGCGAGTTTGACGCGAGTGGAGGAGATTTAAGACTTTTATCTTCAGGTACAAATGACTCCTATCTCTCCACCCCAAGTTCTTTGGTTTCCCAAACAACTTGGGAATTTTTCGTGCATTTAGGATTCAATCCTACAAGTGGAAACAAGGCATACGTTTACATAGTATCTGATCAGGAAAATTTGGAGTCTGATTTGAATGGATATTTTGTATTGATAGGAAATACAGATGATGAAATAAGCTTGTATAGGCAAGATGGAGCAACTCAAACTAAAATCATTGATGGAACAAATGATGTAATAGATGCAAGTTCAGTAAATGTTAGAGTAAAGGTAACCAGAGATGATGCAGGGATATGGGAGCTGTTCTATGAGGCATCTGGTGGTACGAGTATGATAAGTGACGGAACTGTTTCCGATGATTTACATGCTTCATCCTCTTATTTTGGGATACAATGTGATTATACCAGTAGCAATGCGACTAAGTTCAATTTTGATGATATTTCTATCACCGCAAAATTGAACCTAGAATCAGTTGAAGTAGAAAGTGCTTCATCAATTCGTTTGGTTTTCAATCAAACTGTAGAAGAAACGTCCGCAGAATTGTCGGAGAATTTTACAATTAGCAACGGGGTAGTTGTTAATTCAGCATCAAGGGATGAGTCCGAACAGAATGAAGTTGTTTTGGAAATTTCCAATTTGTCCAGTAGTGATTATCAGATCACTATTACCGATGTGAAAGATGCGTTTACAAATACTCCGTTGGCCAGTCCGATAGTACAAAATTTCCAATACCTTCAATTGGTCTTAGAGTCAGTAGTCACCATTTCTGAAACTGAACTTCAACTTACTTTCAATGATAACCTAGACGGTTCAAGTGCTGAAACCTTGGCAAGCTACAGTATCGATAATTCCATTGGTCAGCCCAATTCCGCTACCGTGAATCAAGACAATAATAAGCTAGTCAGATTAACTTTTGAATCTCCTTTTCAGCCGCTGACAAATTACACGCTCACTTATGGAAATTTAGAAAACAGTATCGGAAATAGTGAAATAACTGCTGGCTCTTCAATTCAATTTGAATACATCTTGCCATTAGCTATTGAATCGCTTGAAGTATTATCTAAGAATGAATTAGAGTTGACCTTCAACCTGGAATTGGACGAAGTGTCATCAGAGCAATTGAGTAATTATTTAGTAGATAATGGTATTGGAAATCCTAATACTTCTGTTTTAAATGATGGAGATCACAAAAAAGTAAACCTAATTTTCGAAGCGGATTTTCAGCAAGCTGATTATATCCTAAACATCAACAACATTCAGGACAGTGGTCATCATGCCATCGAACCAAATACTTTGGCTTCATTTTCTTATTTGCCATTATTAGTTACGGAAATCACAGTAATTGATGAAACAAAAATTGATGTAGTTTTTAACCAAGGCCTTGATCAGGTATCTGCTGAAACGCTTGACAATTATGATATCGATTATAATATTGGAACACCTTTATCGTCCGAATTGGATGTTACAGATCTCAGTAAAATCCGATTGACATTTACAACTTCATTTGTAAACAATGACTACACCTTGTCGATTTCAGGAGTTGGAAATGCTTCCCAAAATGCAATTGTTGAAAACTTAGGTATATTATTTGAGGTCATTTCTGCGACTGCCTCAAGACAAATTGTAATCAATGAAATCTTTGCAGACCCTACTCCAGTCGTGGGTTTGCCAAGCGCTGAATTTGTTGAGTTGTACAACACCACAGAAAAGGCTATCAATATTGGAGGTTTCGAATTGACTGGCGGAGCTGTTCCTGATTTTGTCTTGAACCCCAAAGCTTATGTGGTTTTAACTGCTACCGGCGATGTTGCGGGTTTTGAGACATTCGGGGACGTTATTGGGGTAACGTCGTGGAATACTTTAACCAATAGCGGCGAATCCATATTGTTGATGGACAACTTAGAAAATCTGGTTGACAGTATCACTTATGCTTCTGATTGGCACGAAACAGAAAAACCAGATGGTGGATGGACTTTAGAGCAAATCAACCCCAAATTGGAGTGTAATTATGAAGGCAATTGGTCATCCTCCACCGATAATAGCGGAGGAACTCCAGGAACACAAAACTCAAATTATGATAATTCTCCTGATGTTATCGGTCCAAATTTGATTGCTGTGGAAGCATTGAATGAGAACACAGTAAAGCTAACATTCAATGAGCCGATGGCTGAGGCAACATTTATTTCAGCCACTTATGTGATAAGTTCGGAGGACGAAGTGTCGCAAATAACAGGAGTCAATCCTGCATTCTTTTCAGTTGTTTTAGTTCTAGAAGAAAATTTAACTTCAGGAAGGAGTTATGAAATTAGTGTTGCTGGTGTAAATGATTGTGTGGGAAATGCAATTATTGAAAATACTTTGACCCTAGCCTATGATATTGAAGCTCCGAAATTGGAACGGATTGTTATAAATTCCCAGAACAAAATAGAATTGCTATTTGATGAACCTTTGGCAGAGAAAATTGCAGAAACCGAAAGCAACTATACTTTGGGAAATGGATCAGAAAACCCTACATCAGCGATTCTTGAAGACGACCCTTCTCGAATTCAACTGACATTTGAAAATAAATTTCCGCTTTTAGAGGAATTAGAATTGACGATTGAAAACCTGGAAGATGCCAAAGAAAATACTTTGGTAGGTGCAATTGTATCCAATTTCACTTACGATCAAGTAATAGATACCGTGATCGTCAAATCCATCAACCAATTGGACGTTAGGTTTCGTGAAAATTTTGACCCATCTACAACATTGAATAAATTCAATTATGCAGTAGATAATGAATTAGGGAGTCCGTCTTTGGTCTATGTTGACCAAAATGAAGAAAACTTATTCCACCTTCTGTTTGAAAACAATTTTGATGACAATAAAGCATTAATATTAAAGACTACTGACATCAAAAATGCTGCTGGAGAATTCGTTCCTACTCCGGCATATTCGTTTATCTATGACACACGACCCCCTAAAGTTAAATCATTGGCTGTTACCAACTCCAAGACTTTGGAAGTATGGTTTGATGAAAAGGTTGAAAAAGCCTCTGCACAATCTATTGAAAACTATTATTACGATGAGTATTTTTCTGCTACTAGAGTTTTAAGCGAAAACGATTCCACTGTCGTTCTAGAATTTGCTAAGGATATTGAACGAGAAGTGACTTATGAATTGATCATTGACAAGGTAAAAGATGTTGCAGGTAATGAAATCACCACAAGAATAAGGACACCATTTACTTATGATATTTTTCCACCCCAATTGGATAGCATTATCGTCTTGTCTGGAAGTGAATTAATCCTGATTTTCAATGAACCTCTGGATAATAGTAGTGCCACATCACCTACTAATTATTCGGTGAGTGAAATAGGAAATCCGGAAATTGCAACGATTGACCTTGAGTATCAAAATAAGGTTCGATTGGTATTCAATGGAGTGTTTGAAGAGGATTCTGAAATTCCAATCACTGTTTCTACACTAGCAGACCAAAGAGGAAATAGTTTGGCTGACCCTATTCAGACAACATTCGATTACCAAAGTTTTCATATAAGTCAAATTTCTGCCTTGTCAATCAATCAACTGGAAATTATATTCAATAAAACACCAAATGAAACAGATTTAGCTTCCCTTTCCAATTATATATTGAACCTGGATCAAAATCCTACGACAGTAGAAATTGAGCCCATGAACAAAAGGAAAGTTACGCTTACTTTTCCTAACCCCATAGAAGACAATAGCAGTAATTCTCTAGAAATAAATAATGTCCATGACGAAAATGGAAACCTAGTTTCTAAATCTGACTATAATTTTTTCTTCGACTCTAGGTTTTCATCACTAAAAATGTTGAATGCCAATACCCTCGAAATAACATTCGAAGTAGGAATAGACAAACCTTCTCTTGTAGAAATAAATACATTTGAAGTGACTCCCGGTTTTGGGTTTCCTGTCCTAGTAATTCCAGATCAGGAAAACAATAAAGTAGTTAGATTGGTATTCGAAAATGAGTTTGCCACTGGAACATATTACTCACTAAATTGGAAAGCATTGACCAACGAATTTGGCAACCAAATTCCTGCCTTTTATTCAAAGTTTTCTAAAGATGAAGTTGCACCGACAGTTGAGGAGATTATAGTAGTTTCCAAACAATCTTTGAATGTTGTGTTTTCAGAGCCGTTGAATAATGTCACTACTGACATCTTATCTAATTATCTAGTTGAGGGCATGGGTGAGCCCATAACTGCAAAGTATTTGTTGGAATCCAATATGGTCTCTCTCACTTTTGATGGTACTTTTCAGGATGGAGTTTCGTACACCCTAAGCATTAAAAATATCAAAGACCTTAGTGACAATGTGATAGAGGCAACAACCTTAAGTTTTACATATATTGCACCTTATGTGCCCAGGTTGGGAGAGCTAATGATTACAGAAATCATGGCGGATCCTAGCCCTTCAGTAGGTCTTCCTGAGGTAGAATACCTGGAGATTTACAATAATTCAGATGAGGATATTGTACTTGACCAAATCCAGCTTTCAGACCGAACCTCTCAAGCTGTGCTGAGTGGTTATTCGCTTTCGGCAGGACAATACCTAATTCTTACTTCTACTAGTAATGCAGCAAATTTTGGAAACTTAAATGTCTTGGGAGTAGTCAGTTTTCCTTCACTTGGAAATTCAGAAGACAGCCTTGTACTGTCAGTCAAAGAAGGCGGAATAGTGTTGGATGAGGTTGTTTATTCAAGTAATTGGTACAGAGATGAAACAAAAAATGATGGAGGTTACTCTCTGGAAAGGCTTTCTTTAGGAGAAAAATGTTTACCAGGTTTAAATTGGATTGCTTCTGATGATAGTAGTGGTGGTACGCCAGGAAGGGAAAATTCACTATTCAATACTGAGCCTGATCAGTCAGCCCCTGAAGTGGTCAAGATCGAATTTAGCTCTGATGTATCTATGGAAATTAGCTTTAATGAACCAATGGATTCTGAGAGCCTCATCAATGGAAACTTTACTTTTTCGGGAGGTTTAACAATCGATCAAATTCAAACTTTTGATCAGGATAAAAGTATGATGTCATTGATTTTGGGGCAAACATTGGTAGAAGGTCAGTTGGACACGCTGAGAATAAGTAATGTGACGGATTGTGCTGGAAATGTAATTGAAGCTTATAGTTTCCCTTTTGGCAAAGGTGCAAAACCAACTTTTAATGACTTACTGATCACAGAAATTATGGCTGACCCAGATCCTGAAGTAGGCTTGCCGCAAACGGAATATCTGGAGATGTATAATGCATCAGAGAAAAACATAGAATTATCTGGTCTAATACTTAAGGATGAAAATTCGGAAACCAGCTTGCCATCCTCTATTATGTTGCCTCATACCTATTTGATTTTAGCGCCTTCTGGTAGTGCTGATTTGTTTGGAGAGGTAAATGTTTTGCCAGTAGTAAAATGGCCTACTTTAAGCAACAGTGGAGAAACCATTTCCATTTATGAGAATGAAAATCTGATTTTTTCTGTGACCTATCAACAAAGCTGGTACAAAGACAGCAACAAAAAAGATGGAGGTTGGTCGCTGGAAATGATTGACACCAGTAACCCTTGTGGTGAAGATAATAACTGGACGGCATCCATAGACCTTTTGGGAGGAACTCCCGGGAAAGAAAATTCTGTTTCAACTCCAAATCCTGATAATTTGGGGCCGCAGTTGATAGAAGCAATTGCTAAATTCAACCAGAAAATAGAACTGGTTTTTGATGAAAAATTAAATCCTAATCAATTTATAAACGGTTCTTTTACGATCGATCCACAATTGACCATAGATGAAATAATTCTTCATGAGGTTGGATATAAAAATATCTCAGTAACATTTATTGATGAAATCCAACCAAAGGTTATATATACCATAGAAGCAAGTTCAATTACTGATTGCATTGGAAATATCATCCGATCCGAAGGTAATAACGAAGAATTTGTATTGCCTGAACAGGGTGTGGAAGGTGATATTATTTTGAACGAAATTCTATTCAACCCTAGAAGTGGAGGTGTAGATTTTGTGGAGGTGTATAACAAATCGGATAAAGCGATCAATTTGAAAAACTGGCAGCTCGCGAATTATAATTCTGCTGGTGATATTGACGCTGACAAGATCTCAGTTACGGATTATGTATTTTTGCCCCATACATTTCTAGTTTTCACGAGCAATGCCACAACGCTCAAAGCCGATTATCCTAGCAGTGATGAAACTACTTTTTTAGAGATGTCTCCATTCCCTAGTTATTCCGATTCACAAGGTTCAGCCATTTTACTGGATTCATTGGATAACATCATTGACCTATTCGATTATGACAGTGACTTTCATTTTGCTTTGTTGGACAAGGTAGATGGAGTGTCTTTGGAAAGAATCAGTTTTGACGGCACCACCAACGACCCCAACAACTGGAAATCTGCTGCGAGTACCGTTGGTTTTGCCACACCGGGATTGATGAACTCGCAATTCAAAACGGAATCTCAAATGAGTGGCACACTCAGTATCGAGCCAAAAGTATTTATGCCGGATAATACTGGTGTAAATGATTTCACTACCATCATTTACGAGCTCCAAAATGCAGGAACATTTGCCAATGTAAACATCTATGATCCTGTTGGCAGACTGGTGAAAACACTGGCACAGGGCGATTTACTTTCCACTTCAGGTTTCTTTACCTGGGATGGCACTGACAACAGAGGTTCAAGAGCAAGAGCCGGATATTATGCCATTTACTTCGAAATTTTTGACGCCAATGGCAACAAAGAAATAATGAAAGAGACAGTGGTGTTGGGAACGAGGTTTTAAGAGGTTATTTAGTCGTCCCTTATCAAGTGGGATTATCTTTGATTATGTATTTTCAGGGTAGTT
>CAXBNB010000052.1:0-11927 GCA_963976505.1 uncultured Reichenbachiellaceae bacterium | reverse complement strand
CAGCTAAAGGAATCATATGCCATTGCTTGTGTGAATGTAATAGCAGCCGAATCGAGCGAAAAAGCCAGATTGATTGCGACTTCTATGGAAATGATTTTTCTAGGAATACTTACCAATAGCAGGAGGCCTCTTCAGCCACCGGATAAAAATTTTGTTTTGAGTCCAGAAGCGGAGGCAGCTATGAAGCAGTTTATGACCTATTCATTTGTAGGAAATCCTCATGAAGTCAAGGAATCACTAACTCAATTCGTTGATGATACACAAGTAGATGAACTCATGGCTGTTTCTCATATCTATCACCACACTGACAGGTTGATGTCCTATGAAATTTTACAAAATATTCAAAGTAAGTATAATTAAAAAGGCTATGTTTTTACTGACACACATGGCCAAATCCCTCATTTAGCCATTGTTTTGTTTGATTACACTACTTATGGCTATAAAATGACATTCTTTGCTGGGTAATCCAATAATAATTCCTTCCTACGCTCTTTTTTGAGGTGTTATTAATTTCGGAATATATTTTTTAGCCAGTAGAACAAGCCTTTTTCGGTGCAATTCATCGTACCATAATTACAATTCACCTATAGCTAAAGTACGTTCACCTAAAGATGCCTTAGAACACTTCTTTTTTCTTTTCTTTTGAGTAAAAGAAATCCTATGAATTACCTGGAAAATGAAATATTTGAGCTGATAAAATATGATAGTTCTATATTTAATTTCATCCAAGAATCATCATTGGATGGTTTTTGGTATTGGGACCTAGAAAATCCAGAACATGAATGGATGGATCGCAAATTCTGGGCCACTCTTGGATATGATGCTTCCAAAAAAAGTCATTTGGCTTCTGAATGGCAAGACATCATAAATCAGGATGATTTAAGTGTTGCATACGAAAATTTCACGAAACACTGCGAAAACCCTGCTCACCCCTATGATCAGCAGGTACGTTATACCCACAAGAAAGGGCATACAGTGTGGATCCGATGTAAAGGCATGGCCATTCGAGACACGTCGGGCAAGCCCATACGAATGCTTGGAGCCCATACGGATATTACAAAATTAAAAGAAGCAGAAATAAAGACTCAAAAACAGGCAGAGCGCTACCAATATATTATAGATGGAGCCGGGATTGGGACTTGGGAAATGAATTTACAGACTAAAGAACTTGTATTGAATGAAAGTTGGGCCAATATCCTAGGTTATACACTTTCTGAAATTGGGCCTATTGATTTTGATACGTGGATGAAATACAGCCATAAGGAAGATGTTGAGGAAGCGAATCAAGCATTTACAGATCATTTGGCTGGTAATTCTGCATTTTATGAGCATGAGGTTAGGATGAAGCACAAGGATGGGAATTGGAGATGGATTGGGGTAAGAGGCAAAGTAGTAAGCTGGATCGATGACGGCAAACCTGAATGGGCAGCAGGATCTACAAAGGATATTACAGATCGTAAGGAACAGGAAATAGCATTAGAAAAGTATAAAGACCTTCTTGAAAGGACAAATGAAGCAGCTTCAATAGGCACTTGGGAACTAAATACTCTTGATTATACCGTTGAATGGAGTACTATTACTAGAAAAATATATGAAGTTGATGATGACTATATCCCAGGTTTTGATAAGACTATTGATTTTTATCCAGAGGGAGTACACCGGAAAAATGCTGAGACAGTTATAGTTAAGGCAATTAAAGAAGGTGAAAACTTTGACGTTGAATTCCAAATACTCACCGCAACCAATAAACCTAAATGGGTAAGGGCTATTGGTATTTCGGAGTTTGAGAATGGAAAGTGTAGCAGATTGTATGGCTTATTTCAAGATATTGATGAGCGTAAAAAGGAAATAGAGCGGAATAAATTTTTTATAGAACAGGCTCCTACTGCCATTGCTATGTTCGACACCAATATGAATTATTTGGCTACATCACAAAAATGGTTAAAATATTATGGATTGGAAGGATACGAAATAATTAATAATTCAATTTATGATGTATTGCCAGAATTCGGAAATAACAGTGAGTGGGAAAAATTTCATCAAGATTGTCTTAAGGGTGTAGTGAAAAAGAGTGATGAGGAGTGCGTTACACGGAAGGATGGTAGCGTGATTTGGCTGACTTGGGAAATGCGCCCATGGTATTTAAATGAGAGTGAAATTGGGGGAATCATTATTTATACTGCCGATATCACAAGACTCAAAATCGCGGAAAAAAACAATATGGAAAGAAAGGTGTTGTTGGAAACAATTCTGGAAAGTATGGAGGTCGGTATTTTATCTTGCAATGCCCAAGGTGAGCTCACCATCATCAACAAGTCCGTAAGGAAATGGTGGCCTAATACCACCTTTCAAGAAAGGTCTCTCCCAAAAATATCAAAAAGTTTGAAGCTGTATAAGCCTGATGGCGTGACTCCACTTAGTGTTGAAGAAAAACCACTTTTAAACACTTTGAAAGGAGGAGTTGTGAAAAATCAAGAGGTAGTTATCTATTCGAAAGACAGGACCGCACGTCATTTGATAGTTAATGAATCGCAGCTTATTGATGAAAATGGGCAATTGTCGGGAGCAGTATTGGCTGCACATGATATTACGGATAGAAAAAGGGCTGAGGATAAACTCAGGGTCAGTGAGGATACTTTTAGAGGGAGTTTTGAGAATGCCGCTATCGGCATGGCAAATGTCGGTTTAGATGGAAACTGGATGAAAGTAAATGATACGCTGTGCCATATATTGGGTTATTCAAAGAAGGAACTTTTGAAAATGACTTTTCAGAATATTACCTATATCAAAGATTTAGAAATTGATCTAAAGTTAGTGGGAGAACTAATTGATGGAAAAAAGGATTTTTATCATTTGGAAAAACGCTACGTACATAAAAAGGGCAAAATAATCTGGGGGATGCTTTCGGTTTCAGTAATCCGTAATAGTAATGGCACACCTTGTTATTTTGTTGTGCAGATAACTGATATCTCGACACAAAAGAAATCGCAGTTAAACCTGGAAGTATTAACAGAAAAACTAACCAAACAGAACACTCAACTAGCAAGCTTTGCGCACATAGCATCTCATAACCTTCGTGCTCCAGTGAGCAACTTAAATTCATTACTTCATTATTATAAAGAGTTAAAAAATGAAAGTGAAAAAAATCTTGTCTTTGAAAAATTCGAAGTGGTAATCAATCATTTGACCTCTACCCTTAATACTTTGGTAGAATCTATAAAAATAAAAACTGCAAGTACATTGAGTGAAAAAGAACAACTTTCCTTTGATGGTGTGATGAATAAAACCTTAGAGATGCTTTCGGGAGAATTGATAGAATCTAGTGCTCAAATAAAATGTGATTTTTCGCAATCACCTCGGATCAACTACAACAAAGTCTATCTGGAGAGTGTATTCCTCAATTTGGTGTCAAATGCTTTAAGGTACGCATCTCCAGACCGGGTTCCTGAGGTTACAGTAAAAACTATAGAGAACAAAGGCAAGATAATAATGAAAGTGAAGGACAATGGATTAGGCATTGATTTGAAAAGGCATGGGCACAAACTGTTTGGTTTGAACAAGACGTTTCACCGACATAAGGAGTCTAAAGGAGTGGGATTGTATATTACTAAAACTCAAGTAGAAGCTATGGGTGGAACAATATCCGCGACAAGTCAAGTGAATAAAGGATCTGTTTTTACAATTATAATTTAAATAAAACGATATGAAAGGGCAAGTAACAATAGGCGTAGTTGATGACGATGATATTTATCAATTCACTATAAAAAGAACAATGGAATTATTGAATTTGGCTAAAAAAGTGCATGTTTTTTCAGATGGAGAGGAGGCATTAGATTTTATACTTGAAAACGTAAAGAACGTGCAAATTTTACCAGATATTATTCTGCTAGACATCAATATGCCAATTATGGATGGTTTTCAGTTTATGGAGGAATATGTAAAGATCAAAAATAAATCGGATAAGAAAATTAAAATTTACATGGTTTCATCTTCTGTAGATCCAGTAGATATGGAAAAAGCAAAGAAGATAAAGGATATCTGTGATTATATCATCAAACCAATATGGCCAGATCAACTCACTGAAATAGTAAGTTCAATGGAAAAAATTGAAAGTTGATTTTTGTGGAGTTGTTATTTACTTGGTAATTTTTTCGAAGGAGCATTATGCTTTTTACTTAACAAAAACGTAATGTGTAAGAAAAAACCTTTTATGCTGCCTGTCGTATATTTGTATTATTAAAACACAACAGTAGTTGTGCTAGAGAATAAGCGGCAGTGGCCAAGAAAAGAGCAGACTGTCGCGACAGAGGTTTACGAATAGAACGCCTCAAGAGAAGCTGGAATTATCCGGCTATTTTTTTGCCTATTCTGCCGCGACAGTCAAAATTTATTAATGGTGATGACCGCCTTCTCCATGCACATGACCATGATCCAATTCTTCAGGTGTTGCTTCTCTCACGTCGAGAATCTGCCCAGTAAAAAACAAATCAAGACCAGCCATTGGATGGTTAAAGTCCATTTTGATGGTTTCATCTCCTATTTCCAAGACCAAGCCTTGCATTGGGTTGCCTTCTTGATCGTTCATTGGCACAAAGGCGCCAGGTGTTACCATTTCTGCAAGCTTACCCTCTACCATAAATATGTTTATTGGTAAGTCCACTATGGCTTCTTTTTCGATTGGTCCATAAGAGTCTTCACTTTTAATACCAAACTCAAAATTTTCACCGGTAGTTTTTCCTTCCAGATTGCTTTCAAATCCAGGGAGAACTTGTTGTTCTCCAAAAAGGAACACAAATGGTTCTTTTTCTAATACTTCCTGAACCAGTTCTCCGTCGCTATTGCTTTCAGTTAGTTTGTACGTAATTGTTACTACTTTCTTACTTCCTATTTCCATAGTTCTGATTTTTGCCTTATTGGCTATGATGAGAATATATTTTCTTGGTATTTATACTCTGAACAACCTTGTTGCTTCTGTCCAAGGTATTCTAGAGAGGATTAAAACGAATGCAATGGTGAAAAATATTGCCTGAGTTTTAAATTTATCGATAGAGGTTGTTTTTTTCTTTGCTTTTGACCTTCCAATTTGAGCAATGATGACACCAACAACCATCATAAATATGTGCTCTACTGCCCAATATCTAATACCAGCATCTTTCATAGGAGAGACTTCTCCTCCAAATGCATTGGTCGTAATGGGACTAAATACAAAATACAATAATAGTCCAATGAGGGCTTGTAAATGCAATGAGCCAACTAGAGAAGCTGCCAGAGTATTGTCTCCTTTTTGATATTCCTTTTGACTCGTGTAGCCAATAAATGACTTAATGATGGTGATAAGAAATAGTGCCAAGATGATCCATCTTAGCCAGGAGTGGATAAATATGATAGTAGGGTACATAGTAATATTTTAGGTCAAAATTATATCTAAATGTTGGAATATTTTAGGAAAAACTCACTTTGTGCTCTCCATCTTTGCAATTGTATTGATAGCTGCTTCTGCTTTTACGTCTATTCCTGTTTTGTATTTGTGTTTTTTATAGGAAAGTGTTTTATTAAAATAAAACTTGGCTTTTTCCATTTCTCCTTTGTCCATGTAAATGTATCCGGTGTTCAAGCAAGAGAACGGTGCATAATACCAGTTTTCATTTCCAGCTTTTTTTATCGTGTATAAATAGAAATATATGGCTTTGTCTTCTTCACCTAATTTGTGTTTGAGCCTAGCTTGGCGATAATAGTAAACTGATTTTTCTTTTTTAGTCTCAAACATATTCTCGTTGAGCGTCGAAAATATTCGTTCGGCTTCCTCAAAATACCCACCATCGGTGGCAAGCCTTATCTTCATCAATTCTTTATTGGGTAATTGATCTTCATCTAATATTCCATTGGCATTTTTATCTGCTGATACAAATGTTCGACCTGAATCATTGGCTTTTTCTACATGTACTTCAGCCAATTTTTCATTGTTTTGAAGCCAATAGGTGATGGCAGTTTTAAACCATGCATCCTTGATGAAATTTTGGCCCTTATGGTCATTTAAAAATTTGGAATAAAACAAACGAGCCCTGGTATAGTCATGTTTTTGTAGGTAGATCTCTCCGATTTGATAGTAAACCAAATTGAGGAATAGGTATTCATTGTTAAGGTACAGTAGCTTTGTGAGGTTGCTGAGGGCTTCTTGGCTTTTGGAATACTTGATAAGGGTGGTATTGTAAAGATAGGTGATAATGATATTATCCTGATTTTGACTTAAAAGCTCTTCGATAAAAGCAAGTGACTCTTTGGGCGTGTTTAAAATATTTACTGATACTACTGATTTTATGATGGCAGTTTCAAGCCAAAATGGGCTCATTTCTGTAATCATATTCAATTCCTCAATACCTTTAGGAATATTGCCTTTTATCCCCAGTAACTTCAGTATCCATTGGTAATTGTCTGGCATAGATCCAAAAACGATATGGAGAAGCCCGAGGGTCTTGTTGTTGGCGTTAAATTCAGGGAAGGCACTTATGTTTTTTTGTATTGAATTCCATGAAGACCTCAGGTTCATTCCTCCATTGAGTTCGTCTCCATATTGTATTTTTACCAGTGCCCACAGCAACTTTATTTCGGCAGTATAAAATAACTTGAACGGGTCATCGTCGTTCATTTTTTTTATCTCTTTGAGATAATCGTCTTCTCTGTCGTCATAAGACTTGTACAATTCTGTATCTTCATTCAACAAGAGTTCGACAACATCTGCAAGGTTTTTCACATAATAGTAGTGTCCCAGAGATTTGTCGTTAGGAGTGATGCTGTTCAATGTTTCTCTCCCTTTCTTGATTTTCAATTTGAGAATGTTATTGTGCGCATCGATTATGTCTGGTTGATCGATAGGGGTGTTTTGGGCCATGCTATTGATGGCCAAAAAAACAAAAAGGCATAAAAAAAGGTGAGTAAAACCCACCTTTCCGGTATATCTTTTCTGAACCATTGGCTTAGATTATACTGCTTTAGTTCTTTTAGTTCTTTTAGGTTTAACAACCTCTTCAACTATTTCTTCGATCACCTCTGATAAAATTCTACCACAATGCTCACAAACAATTAGTTTTTTCGTTTCTCTTATTTCAGCTTGCTTTTGAGGAGGAACAACATTGAAACATCCTCCACAGGCACCTCTTTCTACAGGTACAACTGCCAGTTTATTTCTTACATTGTTTCTCAACTTGTTGTAAGAGTTCAGAAGCCTTTCTTCAATTTGTTTGGCTGCTTTCGCTCTATTTTTCATAAGCTTTTCTTCCTCGTCTTGACTTTCAGAAGAAATTACTTCAAGCTCTTTTTTCTTGCTTTCTAAATCTTTTTTTCTTTCCTCCAAGGTATTCTTGGTGTCTTCGATTTCTAAATTTTTGGATTCAATTTTGGAGTGAGATTCTTTGATTCTTTTTTCTTGAATCTGCATCTCTAATTCTTGAAGTTCCATTTCTTTTGTGATCGCATCATATTCCCGGTTGTTGCGAACATTCATTTGCTGCTCTTTGTACTTTTCAATTAACTTTTCAGAATCTTTGATGCTGGTTTTGTTATTAGATATTGAAAGTTCAAGGTCTCCAATCACTTGATTGTGATTTTCAACTCTTGTTTCATAGCCAGCAATTTCATCCTCAAGATCCATCACCTCGTCAGGAAGTGCTCCTCTTATCTTTTCTATTTCATCTAATTCTGAATCAATTGACTGTAATTTCGAAAGTGCTTCAAGCTTCTGCGCAACCGTATTTTCCATGTATTCTTAAAAGTAATTTATTGGATTTGTGACCACCTCGGACAAATTGAGTGCAATATTAGCCATTTTTTCTTTTAAATAGTCATAAATCAATTCTTTTGTAAATACCTCAGACTCATAGTGTCCAATGTCGAGTATTGTGATGCGATTTTCAGCATCAAAAAATTCATGATACTTGTAATCCGCAGTGATAAATATGTCGGCACCTGCCTGTTTGGCCTTTGAAAGAAGAAAGCTTCCTGCACCACCGCAAACGGCAATACGTTTTACAGTGTTTTTATGAATCCTTGTATGTTTTATTATTGTTAAATTAAATTTTTCTTTAATGCTGCTTAAAAAGTCAATGCTATTCATATCATCTTTTAGGTCACCTACAAGACCAGCACCTACTTCCTGATTTGAGTTAGAGAGCGTGGTTATGTAATAGGCGACTTCTTCATAAGGATGTACCTTTTGCAAGGCAGAGATCACTTGATTTTCCAAATGAGAAGGGAATATCAATTCTATTCTATTTTCAGCTACGTGTTGTTTTTTGCCCGACTCACCTATGTATGGGGTGGATTTGTTGTTTGGTAGGAATGTCCCGACACCTTCGGTAGTAAAACTACAATGTTCATAATTGCCAATCATACCTGCTCCAGCTTCATGCAATTTCTTTAACACAATTTCCTTGCTATCAGCAGGAGCAAATGTTACAAGTTTGGACAGTGTTGATGGTTTGGGGGAGAGTACTTCCAAGTTTTGAAGACCAATGAGGTCTGCTATTTTCTTATTGACTCCATCATGGACATTGTCTAAATTGGTATGAATGGCATAAATAGCTATATCATTTTTTATAGCCTTAATAATCGTCCGCTCAATATAATCATTACCTGTCAATGATTTTAATCCTTTGAAAACGATTGGGTGATGGGCAACAATCAAGTTACACTTCTTTTCGATAGCCTCTTGTACAACTTCTTCTATACAATCTAGTGTAATCAATACACCACTTAATTCTTCGTTTTTATCGCCTGTAATAAGCCGTGCATTGTCGTAAGATTCCTGGTATGCTCTTGGTGCCCAGTGTTCAAGTTGTTGAATAATGTCTTTGATTGTCATGCTTGGTCGACTGTTGATTTTTAGAATGTAATTTACATTTTATCGATGATTTATTGAACTACCCGTGGTAGGGTAGAGGCGATTTATCGAAATTTTGACAAAAAAAAACCGAAGCACTATCTCCGGTTTTTTTGAATATTGTTCGTGTGCTTAATTAAGTAGCACAGAATTCTTTCAATCGTTGATTTTTAGTAGGTTCCCTCAATTTCTGAAGTGCCTTTTCTCTTATTTGCCTTACCCTTTCTCTAGTCAATCCCATGATATCGCCAATTTCTTCCAAAGTAAATGGATTGTCTGACCCTATACCAAAACTCATTTTCACTACTTCTCTCTCTCTGGCTGTCAATGTAGACAATGCTCTGATAGTCTCAACTTTCAATGAATCATTGAATACCATCTGACCATCTGTAGAGACTGTAGTTTTATTCTCTAACACATCAAGCAATGATCCTGACTCGTCTTCACCAAAAGGAGCATCCATAGACATCTGCTTTACTTCAGCTCCAAGTGTGTTTCTCACTTCACTTGGTTTCATGTCTAATATTTCTGCTAATTCCTCTTCCGTAGGCTCTCTTTCATATTTTTGCTCAAGTTCCGCATAAGCTCTTCTTATTTGGTTGATAGCACCTGATTTATTCATTGGAAGCCTCACGATTCTCGATTGCTCGGCTAGGGCCTGCATGATCGATTGTCTGATCCACCAAACTGCGTAAGAAATAAATTTGAAACCTTTAGTTTCATCAAATTTCTTAGCTGCCTTTATTAATCCTAGGTTACCTTCATTGATCAAGTCATTGAGGGGTAAACTTCTATTTTGATATTGTTTTGCAACAGAAACTACAAATCTTAAATTTGATTTCACCAATTTTTCTAATGCCAGGTCATCCCCTTGTTTGATCCTCTGCGCCAATGTTACTTCCTCATCTGGGGTAATCATAGGCACGCTACTTACTTCAGTGAAGTATTTCTCGAGCGTGTGGCTTTCCCGGCGGTTAGTAATTGATTGTGTAATCTTTAGTTGTCTCATGATTTTTTATTTGCCCTACTAAATTGTTGGTATATTTTTATTTCTTATTTATCGCTTTTGAAGCCGCAAAGTTAACATTTAATACTGCTTAAGTCAAGTTTTTTTGAATCATATATGTCATATAACATCATAAACGTATAAAAGGTTTGCGAATTATATTTTAATACGATTAATGTTCAAATTGTAACCCCATCGCAGGTAATATAACTTATAGTTTTCATTTATTTGGAATTGGCATAGAATTTACCTAATATCATTTGTTGGATTCAGTTTTAAAATTAACACTTAAACCTTAATAGACTATGAATTTTAGAGGTGTACAAGAAGAATCAAGTAACGTGATTACTTATGAACCTATTTCAAATTATATGGCTAGAGAAAGTGATTTGATTACTTTTAGTCCAGATCAAGAAATAGCTGAGGCTATAAAAATCATGTTGGACAAAAGAATTTCGGGAGGTCCAGTTTTGAATGAGAAAAGAGAATTGGTGGGAATGCTTTCAGAAAAAGATTGTTTAAAAATACTATTTCAATCTTCCTATCACAATATTCCTTCAGGGAAAGGTAAAGTTTCTAATTACATGTCTGAAAATGTGAAAACACTAGATATTGAAACCTCCGTGGTAGATGCAGCCAATGAATTCCTTAGTACTTATGTCAGGCGATTTCCAGTAGTTCATAATGGAATATTAAAAGGACAGGTGAGTAGGAGGGATATTATGAAAGCCGCACTTAAAATTAAAGCTACTACTTGGTAGTTTTGAATGACAATAAATACTCTTTCAATTTTACTTCACTCGGTTAGGATTGTCACTGATAAAAGATTTCCAACTTTTATTTCCTGACTGAGGGTTTCCTCCTTGAAAATGATGACAAAGTGCTACGGCCAATGCATCAGTCGCATCTAAAAGTTTAGGTAAATCCTTTATTTGTAAAAGAGTCATCAGCATTTTAGCCACCTGTTCCTTGGATGCGTTTCCATTTCCAGTGACAGATTGCTTTACTTTTTTCGGTGCATACTCAGTGATAGGTATTTCTCTAGAAAGTGCAGCCGCCATGGCTACACCTTGTGCACGGCCTAGTTTGAGCATTGATTGTACGTTTTTTCCAAAAAATGGTGCTTCTAGAGCTACTTCATCAGGTTGGAATTCCTCTATTATTCCGAGCACACGTTCAAATATTTTCTTAAGCTTCATTTCATGATTGGTATATTTGCTCAGGTGGATTACACCGAATTGCAGAAGCTTTGTTTTTTTATTTTGAATTAATATAATGCCATACCCCATTACACTCGTTCCAGGATCAAGACCGAGTATAATTTTTTCTTTGCTATTGTCACTTTTCAAATTAATCATTGATGCAATTTAGAGAGAAGAGGCATATTATAAAAAACAAAAAAATGGATCATAGTAAAGGTAACAAGCGGAATGTTCGGAGAGTAAGCCGAGCGGGTATAGTTTTTTCTATTATGTTTTTCTTTTTTTTGAGATATAGAAATTCCCGAACGATATGATATGGATAGCTGTTGGGGTATTGGTAATGTTCATGCTTTTTACTTTTTGGGTAATGCATTCATGGTTTTCTATGGGTATTGTAGGGCTTGGGGATATCAATTCGGGAGCTAACGAAATTTTTATTTCAGTGTTAATTCCAGTTAGGAATGAGGAATTAAATATTGAAGCTACTCTTGACTCTATTCTTAAAAATAAGATTGATCATGTTACTTATGAAGTCATTGTGATAGATGATCATTCTGAGGACTCTACCTGTGATCTGGTAGAGTCAATTGTGAAACAACATTCGCATGTGAAACTAATACACCTGGGTGATGATTTTTCTGGTAAGAAAAATACCGTTGAATTAGGGGTTGCTGTTGCTCAAGGAGAAATTATATTATGTACAGATGGGGACTGTAGAGTGCCTGAAGCTTGGCTTCAATGTTATCTGGAAGCATATTCCAGAGATTCGAACTCCAAATTGGTGTTTGGCGGTGTTAGATACGAAACCAATGGTAAATACTTGGTGCAGTTGCTTAATGTCGAA
>CAXBNB010000051.1:0-11962 GCA_963976505.1 uncultured Reichenbachiellaceae bacterium | reverse complement strand
TTGCATCGCTTTTTATGAGATGAACAAATATATTTTTTGGCGCATCTTTCATTCTAGCAACCTGATAGTCATGAAAATTACTTTGTTGTACACTGCCGTTTTTAAATGTGATGGCACCTTTGAGTGCCCCACTCAACGCAAAAATAGCTTGCTCTTATCAAGGTTCTTGAAATATACCATTTTGGATAAATAGGGTCACTGAATTGGAAAAACTCTTGTTGTACAGTACAATTACGTATGTTAGCTGTAATTTCAATACTTACAACTTAATACAAAAACTCCTGAAATTACTCACTTGACAACATAGAAACTCTTTTGGGCAAATTAACTTGTCGATAAGATCATGACTTTAACAGTTCCCTTAGGAGATTACCCCGTCCACTAGCAGTTTTTGACTGGTCAACATTCTCTAAAAACTTATTAGCTGCATCTTTTATTTTCTCATTGCTCCAGTATCCTTGCAAGGCGACTAGTGCTTTTTCCACTACTTCAGGATGATGATACTCGTAATCTAACAACAATTGAGTATAAAATGCTAATTGTTCTTGCTGCTCTTGTGACTTGTCCAACTTAAGCAGCTTCTGATCAATCATGACCAATGCTGCCCATTGAGCCAAATGGAAATAATAGTATTTATTTTTGTTTTCTTCCAGATAGGATTTAACTCTTTGATCAAGCGTAAGGGATTCTTGTCTAAGAAGATTATTGAGTGTTTGGAAACTATTAAATGCTTCCTGGTCTTTGCCATATTCTGACATGGAAACCTTGTCGGGAAATTTGATTGGATAACTCATAAAACCATCCGATAAGTTCTTTAGGTTTTCAGCAACATCGGCAATTCTATGAGCATTACCTTCTTTGACTACCATATCAGTTACTTCGGGTTTGATAAATGTGTTTGTTTCTGTTTCATTTCCATTTGTACAACAAACCAATGTCGCAATGACGAATAAATAGACTAACTTTTTCATATTTTTTTATTTAGTAGTAATCACGATTGAGGCGCACAATTTGGATCTACAAAACAACAGGCTACCAACATGCACGTCCATCCGCCTGATCCTGAAATAGCAACAAAATCACAACCAGAACTTCCACACTGAATTATCCAACCTGAAAAATCACCCATATTGGAACCACAACAACTCTCAGCTCCCAAACCTGAAATCTCATAAGCGATATATTGTGCCGACCCGGAAGATTCTTCATACAAACAAGTGCAACTTGGGTCACCTTGAGAAACTGTAGCTACACTTAAAATTAATAATACTCCGATAATTTTAAAGAATTTCATTTCAAATTCAAATTTAGTGATATACAATAATAATTAAATAAAAAAATAAAATCAAATAAAATAACCTCAAATACCCCCTATCTAAAACCCATATCACTCTTCATCAACTTTTTGATCTCCGTCATGGTAAATTATATAATGATTCGCGGTGATAATTCCAGTCGATAGTTTTAATAAGAATAATAACCAATTGTTCGACATTTGCTTTGTTATCAGTATTTAATTCCATTAAGATAAGATCTTAGACGGTTTTATATACCAATGATTGATTTAAAAAGGTTTATTTTCTGACTGAAGGCTGGTTTCTTTTGGAATATTCTACCTGAATATTGATTTTAATAAAGAATGATTTGAGCCATTCTTCGAGACCTCAGATACAGAAAACAGTTTTATTCACAATTGTTTTCAGTTGGTGCAGGGCATCAATTGCTAAAAAGGCTCCTTCTGACAATGATTTGTTTATAAGAAATATTTAACTTTCTTTCAAATAAAATTTTAGTTTTGAAACCCTCAATAGCCCTTACTTATGGGATTACTATGCTAAATATCAAATAATTACACCTTATCTAAATAGAATTAATAAATTGTCAAAAATAGAAATAATGAAAAACACTCGATTTCGACAACCTAGCAGAAACTCAAAAACAAAACCACTATAATATGAAAGCACAATAGTGAATTAGGTTCATACATTTTTCTATGCCATCAAAGGCAATTTCTTAATTCGCTTGCCAGAAGCAGCAAAAATGGCATTGGCCAATGCAGGAGCTATTGGAGGCACTGGCGGCTCCCCTACTCCTGTTGGTTTTGCATCGCTTTTTATGAGATGAACAAATATATTTTTTGGCGCATCTTTCATTCTGGCTACTTGATAGTCATGAAAGTTACTTTGTTGTACACTGCCGTTTTTAAATGTGATGGCGCCTTTTAGGGCTCCACTCAATGCAAAAATTGCTCCTCCCTCAAACTGTGCTTTCACTCGGTCTACATTTACTGCGACTCCACAATCCACTGCATAATGAATTTCCGGAATACTCAATATAACTCCATTTTCATCTGTCTCAACCTCCACGACACAGGCAACATAGGTAAGAAAACTTCTATGAGCGTAAAAGCCTTGCCCTCTTCCTTTTGGCAGGTCTTTCCCCCATTTAGATTTTTTAGCTACCTCATTGATTACTCCTCTCAGTCTGCTGGTTTCCCATGGATAATCTTCATACTCCGTACCATAGTTAACCAATTCTGACCCAAAAACGCCTTTATCTATTTGTCGATCTTCTCCAAGTAAATCCAAAGCATTCTTTATTGGGTCCATATTTCTAGCTTTGGCTATTTCATCCATCATACTGCCAATAGCAAAAGCATGTTGGATATTGCAAACAGACCTTAGCCACCCAATCCGAGTTTTGGCGGGAGCATCTGCTGATTCTATACAGATATTTTTGATGTCGTACGGCATATCAATGGCACCCAAGCTCAACTCCTGGCCACTAGGCTGAATTGCTTGATTGGTCGCTGTTCCTCCTATTGAAGGGAAAATAGACTTTTGGTTCCAGGCAACTACATTGTTTTCCTTATCTATGCCTACTTTAATTCTTTGCACAGCGCAAGAATGGTACAAATCGTGTTGAATGTCATCTTCTCTTGTCCACAGCAGTTTAATAGGAGAACCATATTCCTTTGAAATCTTAGCGGCCTCTACTGCGAAATCTGCTTTCGATTTTCTTCCGAACCCACCTCCAAGAAGTGTTACGTTAACGGTCACATTTTCCTTTTCTATTTCAAGAGCCGCAGCTACACCTTCTTGCACCCATTTAGGGTTTTGAGTCGGTACCCAAAGTTCGCATTTCCCTTCTTCGGCGAATGCAACACCACAAGGAGGTTCCATTGGCGTATGTGATAAGTGTTGAAGCACGTAGGTACTGTCCAATATTTTCTTAGACCCCTTTAATGCTTTTTTAATGTCTCCATTTTCTCTTCGAATTGTATTATCCGACTTGGTTTTGGCAACCAAACCAGACAAGTACTCCTCGCTGTTGTAATCACCATTCGCTCCATTATCCCATTCAATTTCTAAGGCATCCCTGCCTTTTATTGCAGCCCAAGTATTGTCTGCTACCACTGCTACTCCACCTAAAGGAGCATTAAATCCTGATGGAAAACCGGGTGATTCTAATGTCAATACTTTTCGTACACCGGCTACTTTCAAAGCAGCATCGGAATTAAGAGATTTTACATTTCCTCCCGCAACTGGGCACCTCCTAATCACTGCTACCTTAGCATCTGGCAACATTGTATCCAAACCAAAATTTGCTTTACCTGTTACTATCTTTTTTAAATCTGTAATCGGGGTATCTTTACCAATCCTTGTAAAATCCTGCTTGTTTTTTAATTTAATATCTTCATCTTTTGGCACAGATAATTTGGAAGCATGGCCTGCCAACTCCCCAAATTCTAATTTCTTTCCAGATGGCTCGTGGATTACGAAGTGATTCTTCGCCTTGCATTCTTTTACTTCAACCTTCCATTTTGCAGCTGCTGCTTGTTCCAGCATCATCCTGGCGGCTGCCCCTGCCTTACGCATTGGCATGTAAAACATCCTAATAGAATAAGATCCATCTGTATTTTGATCTCCATAAGTCTCTTCGTCTCCTATGGCCTGTTGTATTTTCACCCGACTCCAATCAGCCTCTAGTTCGTCCGACACAACTGCCGGCAAACTGGTTCTGATCCCCGTTCCCATTTCTGACCTATGTGCTACAATGGTAACTTCACCTTTTTCATTGATAGTAAGGAAAACATTTGGACTAAAAGTCGCCTTTGGCCTTTCTTCTTCCCCAAAAAATGTAGAACACGCTATCTGAGTTCCTAAAATCAAACCCGTAGAGCCAATTACTCCCGTCTTAAGAAATGCCCTCCTATCGACTTTTACTATGGTGCTGTTTGTTTTTATATCTTTCATGATTTCCCTCCTTTTTCTGCGGCTATTTTGATGGCCTTGTGAATTCTGTTGTATGTACCACATCTGCAAATGTTTCCATTCATTGCATCACTTATTTCTTCGTCGGATGGACTGGGGTTATTATCCAGAAAAGCAGCAGCATTCATAATCTGTCCAGATTGACAATATCCACATTGTGGAACATTTTCCTGCACCCAAGCTTGCTGAAGTGGATGATCCCCATTTTCTGAAAGGCCCTCGATTGTTTTAATTTTTTGATCACCAACTGCACTGATCGGAGTAGAACAAGAACGAATTGCTGTTCCATTAAGATGAACTGTACATGCGCCACACAACGCCTTACCGCAACCGAATTTGGTACCTGTCATTTGAAGCATGTCGCGCAGCACCCAGAGTATCGGCATGTCTGCATCAACATTATCAACGGTCTGATTTTTCCCATTGATGTTTATTTGATAAGTTGGCATAGTAGAAAAGGGTTTGATTTGAACAGATAAACTTAATGAATTTTCACATCAACTGAGCTTCTATTTACCAAAACATAAATACCTCTAAAATTTCAGTTTCAGAGTGCTTTATTTATTCCATACAAAATATTGAATTAATGAAGATCGATTTCCACAAATAATTTATATTTATATAACTTCGAGGCTGGTTCAAAGCGATCATTTTTATTTAGAAAAGTATTTAATATTGGCTTGAATCAAATAAAAACAAACACATTAACACACAAATTACTTTAAAATGAAAATACTTGTTTGCATTACCCATGTGCCAGACACTACATCCAAAATTGCCTTTACGGACAACAACACCTCGTTTGACAAAACTGGCGTACAGTACATCATAGGTCCTTATGATGACTATGCTCTTGCCAGAGCTGTTGAACTTAAAGAGCAAACCGGAGGCACTATTACTGTACTGAATGTAGGAGAAGCAGAAACAGAACCTACTTTGAGGAAAGCCCTAGCAATAGGAGCTGATGATGCCATACGCATCAACGCCTTTCCATCAGATTCATTTTTTGTAGCCAATCAGATAGCAGCTGTAGCCAAAGACGGTAGCTATGATTTGATACTTATGGGTAGAGAATCAATAGATTTTAATGGCGGACAGGTTCATGGAATGGTTGGAGAACTATTGGGCATCCCATCATTGTCACCCGTAATGACGCTTGATATCGAAGGTACAACTGCTAAAATGACTCGTGAAATTGAAGGTGGAAAAGAATCACTAGAAGCAGAATTGCCATTGGTACTCGGATGCCAAGAACCAATAGCTGAGTGGAAAATACCCAACATGAGAGGGATTATGACAGCAAGGACTAAACCACTAAATGTAATAGAACCAACAGACAACACTACCAGAGTTACAACCAACTCTTTCGAATTGCCTCCTGCAAAGGGTGCCATCAGAATGGTTGATGCTGACAATGTAGAAGAATTGGTTCAGCTTTTGAAAAACGAAGCTAAAGTCATTTAAACCTCGTTGAAAGAGTAATTCCTAAAATAAACATCAACCCAAATCAAAGAACATGTCCATATTAGTATTTATAGAAAACGCAGAAGGAGCAATAAAAAATTCTTCACTAGAAGCAGTGAGTTATGCATCTGCAATGTCCAATGGTGAAGAAGTAGTCGCCATAGTATTCGGAAATATCGAAAATCAGGCACTAGACGCAGCAGGCAAAGCCGGTGCTGCCAAAGTATTACACGTAGATGATTCAAAGCTGAACATGGGAGTGATTCAGGCATATTCATCTGCAATAGCCCAAGCTTTTGAAAAAGAAAATGCAACTACTCTGGTACTGGCTCAATCATCCATCGGTGATCCAGTAGCAGCCAGTGTATCTATCAAGATTGGGGCTAGTATGGCTACCAACGTAACCGAACTTCCTGACACTACCGATGGGTTTAAAGTTAAAAGAAGCATTTATACAGGAAAGGCCTTTGCTGTAGTGGATTTGTCATCTGATAAAAAAATCATAGGAATAAAGAAAAATGCAGCGATCATCAAAGAAGATGGCTCAGCCCCAACAATTGAAAAATACACACCCAATCTTGAAGACAAAGATTTCGGTGTGAAAATATTGTCTCAAAATAAAGCAACGGGAGACGTTTTACTACCAGAAGCTGACATTGTAGTATCTGGAGGAAGAGGATTGAAAGGACCGGAAAACTGGGGAATGATAGAAGATCTAGCCAAATCGCTGGGAGCTGCTACCGGCTGTAGCAAGCCCGTATCAGATATGAATTGGAGACCTCATCACGAGCATGTGGGTCAAACAGGGATCAAAGTAGCTCCTAGCCTATACATAGCTGTAGGAATTTCCGGAGCTATTCAACATTTGGCTGGAGTGAACTCTTCGAAAGTAATTGTAGTAATCAACAAAGATCCAGAAGCACCTTTTTTCAAAGCTGCTGATTACGGGATCGTAGGAGATGCATTTGATGTTGTCCCTAAATTGACAGAGGCAATAAACGCTGCAAATAATTGATTAAAGTTTCCTACACCGTCTAAAGGCGGTGTAGGTGAATAAGAATAGTATTAGTCTAGAACAAGTAGGAAATTGAGCAAGGTTTGGATAAAATTAAACTAGAAATATTAGGGCTGTCATCAAGCCATTCACAGGCAGGATCGTTTGCACTTGTATTGGGTGAAGTAAATGGTACCAGAAGGTTGCCAATCATTATAGGTACTTTTGAAGCACAAGCTATCGCTATTGAGATTGAGAAAATATCTCCCAACAGACCTATGACCCATGACTTGTTCAAGTCATTTTCCCATCATTTCAAGATCAAAGTCAAAGAAATTATCATATCAGACCTGAAGGAAGGTGTGTTTTTTGCCAAAATAGTTTGTGAACACCTAGGTCAAACTGTTGAAATAGATTCTCGTCCTTCTGATGCCATTGCCATAGGCATCCGTTTCAAAGCTGACATCTACACGAAAGAATCAGTATTGGAGGATGCTGGCATTACACTTTCGGACGAATTTGAAGATGAATTGGAAACCGTTCAAAAACCAGAGCCTAAGCCTAGAAAAAAGAAAGAGATTAAGGATTTTTCTACTGAAAAACTCAATAAGATGCTTGATGATGCACTAGCAAGAGAAGATTATGAAGGAGCCGCAAAAATTCGCGATGAGTTGAATAAGAGGAATTGATCATGATCTAAGGTTAGACATGTTGACAAAAATCAAAGCAACAATAATGATAATCCGACAGTCATTTCTTGCGGCGTTTATTTTTTAGCCCCAATTGCTAATGAACAACCTAACTGACCTGCTTTTCAAGAAAACTTACTTCTTACTTTTAATTACAACAAAAATATTCTTCTGTTCTGTTTCAACAGGCAATTGTCAACAAGGACAAATTACAACTCAATCTTGCTTTGCTGAAAAAATATACCTGCAACTCGACGGCAAAGTGTACACTACAGATCAAACTATTTGGTTTAAAGCAATAGTTGCGACTGCCTTCGATCACAAACCATCTAAAATGAGCGGAGTGCTCTACGTAGATCTAATTGCTCCTAATGAACATATTATAGACCACCAATTAATCAAAATCCAAGATGGAATAGGAAGTGGTTTTTTTCAATTGAGCAACAGTTATTCGCCAGGGAGTTATATGTTGCGTGCCTACACTCAATGGAATGAAAACTTTGATCATGACTTTATGTTCAAAGAATACATTGAAGTATTTCCTTCCATAAATTCAAATACTGAAAATCCACCCATCAGTAGCATATCACTCAATGAAAAAACTCCTAACAAGTTTTGGCTCAACGCAATATTGCGTCCACAACTAGTGGACAGCTTGCATCAAAAAAAGCTTAAAGTATATGTCACTTTAGACGGCAAAAAAGACTCCTTATTTTTAAAAGAGAATAAAGACCAGCTTTACCAACTCGATTATGCGCTTGATGAAGATGTAAAATTTGCCACCATACAATTTCAAACTGAGAATTGACTACACAAAAACAATAGCACTGGATGAGAATTACCTGGACTTACAGTTTTTTCCTGAAGGAGGAGAATTGGTCAATGACATTATAAGTAAAGTGGCCTTTAAGGCATTGGACTATAAGGGTAAAGGGGAAACCGTAAAAGGTAGCATCATCAATGATTTAGGTGATACAGTCACCTACTTCAACAGCAATGAATTAGGCATGGGGGCTTTTATATTCCGAGCCAATAGTGACAGGAATTACTTTGCCGTTCTGGACTCATCGACTCATTTGAAACATAGAAAAACACATCCATTACCGACAGTTGTGGTAAATGGTTATTCGTTGATGATCAACCCTAGCAAAGAGAAAATTAAGGTAGTAGCTTCCTCCAATTTATCAAAAAATGACAGCATTTATATGAACATAAATTGCAGGGGACGGGCCTATTATCACATTGCCGGTAAATTAACAGAGGGTAATATTCACTATTCACTTGATGCAAACTCATTACCGGAGGGTGTTCTTTCCTTTAGTCTAATAGACCATCACAATCAGCCTGTAGCTCAGAGGTTGTATTTCAATGAAAGAAAAGATGATAGACTAAACCTAACATTGACTACAGACAAAAACACATACTCCCAAAGAGAAAAAACCCAAGTGACTGTGAAAATTTTGGACGGAGAAGAACCTAAAAGGGCAAATTTATCATTCTTGGTGATAGATGAAAATCAAACTGGAGAAATTCAGAATCAACGTCAAAACATCCTATCCTATTTACTAATAGACTCAGACTTGAAAGGTGAAATAGAAAATCCAGGTCATTACTTCAATCAAACCAACAAGGAGAGGTTATTAGATTTAGACGCTCTTTTACTCACGCAGGGTTGGAGTAGATACAATTATTCCAAATCAATAGACTCAGTATTTATTCATCCAGAATACGCGCTAAACGTGTCGGGTAGCTTAAGTGCTACTCTTTCCAAAAAGAAAAAAAAAGAAGGTATTGGACTTACAATGATGACGTTTGGCCAACTTCCTTCCGCACAAACTCAGACCACAGATAGTTTAGGGCGGTTTTACTTCAACACCAATGATCAATATGGGAAGAATCTAAATATACTCATACAAAGCACCAATAAATCAGGCGAACCAAAAACATTTTCTATCGAACTTGATAAAAAGAATAACCCTGAAATTCATTTTAATCAAACAGAAGCAATATCTAGTGTTGACAGTGTGGTATATGCTTTGGCAGAAAGTCACCAAAAACACAAACAAGTTGAAGACGCATTTCGCTTGTCTACTGGAGTAACATATCTGGATGAAGTGCTGGTAGAAGATTATAAAATGACTCCCGAAAGAGAAAAGGTAATGAAGGCTTACGGAAAACCGAACATAGTCATAGACGGTAAAAAGATACAAGAAAAAGAAGAAAAATGGTCTTATGGTTTATACAGCGTACTCTTGTTTCAATTCCCAAAAGAAGTAAGCATTCGCCGGATTGGTGGTCCAGGTGGATACCTTTATGCCAGCATCAATAAAGGACTTAAACCTACCTTAGTGGTAATAGACGGTATACCTGTAGGATATGAAGGCTATTCTTTAATACAGGACATACCCCCTAGTGAAGTAAAGAGTTTTGAGCTAATAAATTCAGCTCATGGGTTCTTTAAATTATACATGGATGTGTTTCCATGGGCACACCCTTTGGAAGCGCCAAAATTCGGTAGTGTAATTGCCATATACACTTATGCTGGTAAAGGGCTATATGGGGTGGAAAAACCGAAAGGATTACTCAAAGTAAGTATTCCAGTTTTTTCGGCTCCTAGAGAATTTTACGCCCCCAAGCATGAAAATTTATCACCACAAGATTGGATTAAGCCTGATTTAAGGTCTCTCATTCACTGGACACCAGAGATATGGACAGATGACAATGGAAAGGCTGAAATCACCTATTACAATTCTGATAAAACAACTCCTGTCATGGTAGTTGTAGAAGCCATCACTGAAGATGGAAAAATAGGATACGAAACCATAAGTTATCCTGTCAGGAAAAAACGGTGAAGGAAATTAAGTGATTGAATGCAGCTTACACCTTCCAAGGTGGATTGACTCGGTTTTCACCGTCACAACACAAAATTCGTTGAGAAGTGCAAGATAGAATTAATGAAAACGACTGATTTACCTACCATTGTGCTTTCTTATACTTTTTTGATGCTAATTCCTTTTTAAAATTATTTGCTCGTTGAACAGCTTTACAATTTTTGAAAAATGGCTTTTGAGGTCACTGTATTCTGATGTTGCGTACACTGATTTTTTGTATTCAATTGCCCCGACAACAACAACATTTGTTCCTTCGACTTTGGCTTCATATTCGATTTTAATCAATTCGTTGTTTAAATTATATTTCTCCGGTAATGATGAAACCATGTATCCTTCTGGAATTTCAATGTAGCTTGAATAGCCTCGATTCTTCTTATAAACCATATCCACCGGATATTTCCGCTCCTCTTGTCGCAAGCCATTTTCTGACATTGGAAAACTCAGAAAGGGAGCAATAGAAATTATATCACCAAAGATTTCGACAGGATAGTTTGCTTTAAACCCAATAACATAGGGCAATAGGGTGTTTTCAAAATTAATAGATTTTACTTCTTCAATATTTGAGAATCCTCTACTCGCATAGTCGGCAATGATCTTTCCAGTTTCATCTTTATAAACATTCCTTTTTGTCCTACTGCCATAGCCCAATGACTCCTGAATAAATTCTCCCTGAATGGTTTCTTCATCAGTTGAAATTTTTAGTTTTAACTTCTCATTAATCAATGATCTAGAGTTGTCAGAAAGGCTTACCCACGATTCACTCTCCTTTTCTACCAACAATCCTTTCCCATTTAAACAGTTTGAAGGAAGGTAATTATATGGAGTTAAAGGGTCTGAACCATCTACTAGAAGATAGCCCTTTTCAAACTTAATCAGCACCACTACATTATTAAAGAAATGCTCGAAAGGGTAATTTGCGTCAATTTTTCCATGATCACGCGTACTTATCAATACTGGGATTGCCTCTAAACCCTGAGCTTGTAAAAGTGTCACCAATAGTAAGTTCAACTCTGCTGTATTTCCGCTCTTCTTAGCAAAGACTTCTTTGGGCTTTTGAGAGGCATACTTTCCAGTTTTTTCGTTCCAAGAAAAATTGTTTTTCAAATACTCAATAAGTACCCGACTCTTTTGCATTGGGTTTTTGTCTTCCATATCTAATACTCCCACCAAATTCTTCTCAACAATCTTCTTACATCCAGTGATATACTTTCCGAATTTATCATGTTTCAACAATGATTTATTCAATTCTGGCCAAGTTGTAATTATTTCCGTAGTTGCTCCTGTCTGGCTATGGAATTTGGACATTTGGAAATCCATTTTGACTATATAATCACCAATAGAGGATATATAAGATTCGTCTTTAAATGCTTGAACATCTTTTAAGACATATTGATGAACATAGTCTTGAAAATCAATATTCCCAAACCGACGGTCCATGTTATCGATATATGATTCTTGATAATCAAATCTGCCTATTCCTTGTAGGAGATATACATACTCGTAGAACGGAATCATTCTAACTTCATATTCACTATAAATAGTCGGAATAGTACTTTGAAATTCCCAATCGGGTAAATTGAATCGAAAAGGAGTATTCAATTCATACTTGTATTCAATTATACTTCCCTCCTTTACGTTTGGAATGGCGAA
>CAXBNB010000050.1:0-12023 GCA_963976505.1 uncultured Reichenbachiellaceae bacterium | reverse complement strand
AGGACAGCCTGTATTGGTTGGTACTACGTCCGTAGAAATATCAGAATTGATCAGCAGGATGTTGGACATGAAAGGCATAAAACATCAAGTCCTGAATGCCAAGCAACATGCAAAAGAGGCCGATGTAGTAGCAGTGGCTGGTCAGTCCGGAACAGTTACCATTGCCACCAACATGGCAGGTAGGGGAACAGATATCAAGCTTTCACCTGAATCGAAAGCAGCCGGTGGGTTGGCAATTATTGGAACGGAACGTCACGAATCTCGTCGTGTTGATCGTCAGTTGAGAGGGCGTGCTGGTAGGCAGGGTGATGTTGGTTCTTCTCAGTTTTTTGTCTCTCTAGAAGACAACTTGATGAGACTTTTTGGTTCGGATAGGATAGCAAAAATCATGGACAGGCTTGGTCTGGAAGAAGGTGAAGTAATCCAACACAGTATGATTACCAAGTCTATCGAAAGGGCTCAGAAAAAAGTTGAAGAAAACAACTTTGCGATGAGGAAAAGGCTATTGGAATACGATGATGTTATGAACTCACAACGTGAAGTCATCTACACCAGAAGAAAAAATGCACTCTTTGGTGAAAGGCTTGACCTTGATATTCTGAACATGATGTATGATACCTCAGAGGATTTGGTGATCAACGCCAAAGCAGCACCTGATTACGACAGCTTCAAACTCAATTCATTGAGTGTCTTAGGTTTGGATGTTAAAATTTCTCAGGAGGAATTTACAGCAAGTTCGGAAGCACAATTGTCAGACAAACTGTACAATGTCGTATTAAGTCAATATAACGGTAAAAATAAGAGGGTAGCAGATCAGTCATTGCCGGTATTGAAGAATATTCAATTGACAAGAGGCGCTACTGTGCAGGATATTATGATTCCTTTCTCTGATGGCAAAAAACAAGTAGGCGTTGTAGCTAACCTGGAAAAATCTATTGAGACCGAAGGGAAAGAGGTAATCAAGGCGATGGAAAAAATGATTGCATTGGCCATTATTGATCAAAGCTGGAAAGAACATCTGAGGGAAATGGACGACTTGAAACAGTCAGTTCAAAACGCAGTGTACGAACAAAAGGATCCTCTCCTTATTTATAAATTTGAATCATTCGAGTTATTCAAAAGGTTTATAGCCAAAGTGAATGAAGACACTATTTCATTCCTAATGAAGGCAATAATCCCAATAGAAAATCCAGACGAAGTTCATGAAGCCAAACAGCAAAAATCGAAGCAAAATTATAGTGAGTCTAAAGAGGAAAGTAAGTCTTTATTGAGTAGAAGAGAAGGCAATCGACCACCTGTAGAAAGGAGTGCTCCAGTGAAATCTGAAAAAGTATATGGAAGGAATGACCGTGTCAATGTGCAATATTCAGATGGTTCTGTCAAAGAAAACGTTAAATTTAAATCTGTCGAAGAAGACCTAAAAAGTAATAGTTGTGTCATTCTTGAATAAAACATACCTAAAAATCACTGTGTTGGCTTGCTTTGTTGCAATGGTGAATGCGTGTGCACCACCTGCTACAAAAAGTATCCCTGCGACCACTTATGATGAAGATATTTCTATTTATAGAAATATGTATGAGGCTCCTGAATATTCGTTTGACGACAAGACTGAACAGGAAGATGTTATCATAAAACCAATAGTAGAACCAACTCACCACATCAAAAGTGAACTGGACAGTATCTTACTAAAGGTTAAAAAGTCTAAGGAGAATATAAAATATATCAATGGACTGAGTATACAAGTGTACTCAGGAAACGACAAAGAAAAGGCTTATGAAATAAAGAAGCAGATCTACTCGGTATCCGATGTTTATAGCCCCAAAGTAACTTATGATCAGCCCAACTATAAAGTAAGTGTTGGAGAGTATTATACGAGAATGGAGGCCAATAAAGATTATAATGTATTAAAAACTGAGTTTGCACAATCGTTATTGGTGCCAATTAGAATTCCCATCGAATCAAAAAACTAATGCCATTACTGGAAAGAATAAAAGAGATTTCAACCAATTTTTTTGACGAAACTCAAAAAAACAGGAGACACCTTCATGCCAATCCTGAATTATCTTTTGAAGAATTTGAAACAAGTGCTTTTGTTGAGTCGAAGCTTAAAGAATGGGGAATTTCGTATAAAGGAGGAATAGCCGGAACGGGTATTGAAGCCATAATCGAGGGGAGAAATCCAACCAAAAAAACTATTGCCTTGAGAGGTGATATGGATGCCCTGCCCATTACGGAAGAAAGTGACAAACCTTACAAATCTACAAATGAAGGGGTGATGCATGCCTGTGGGCATGACGTACATACTTCTTCTTTGCTTTCTTCTGCCTATATATTGAATCAAGTAAAAGGAGATTTTGAGGGAACCATCAAGTTTATATTTCAGCCCGGGGAAGAAAAGATACCTGGAGGGGCTTCCCTAATGATCAAAGAAGGTATATTGAAAAACCCTACGCCTAAATGTATTTTCGGTCAGCATGTGATGCCTTTGATTCCTGTTGGCAAAGTAGGTTTTAGAAAAGGCATGTACATGGCCAGTGCCGATGAAATATATGTGACCGTCAAAGGAAAAGGTGGTCATGGCGCTTTGCCAGATATGAACATCGACCCAGTATTAATTGCATCACATATCATCGTAGCGCTTCAGCAAATTGTCAGTCGGGTGGCTGATCCAAAGACACCTACAGTGTTGTCATTTGGTAAGGTGACTGCTAAAGGTGCCACCAATGTAATACCCGATAAAGTAGAAATTGAAGGGACATTCAGAACACTAGATGAACCTTGGAGGGCCAAAGCGCATGAAAAAATGAAGAAATTGGCGGAAGGTTTGGCAGAATCAATGGGTGGAAGCTGTGATTTTGAAGTCCGCAGAGGTTATCCATTTTTAAAGAATGAACCGGAATTGACCACTCGAGCGATAGAAGCCGCAAAAAAATATATGGGAGAAGAGAATGTCGTGGATCTCGATATATGGATGGCAGCAGAGGATTTTTCATATTACTCTCAAGAAGTAGATGCATGTTTTTATCGACTGGGGACGCGAAATGAAGCTCAAAATATAATTTCTGGAGTGCATACTCCCACTTTTGATATAGACGAATCAGCCTTGGCATTCAGTCCTGGACTTATGGCATGGTTGGCTATCAGTGAATTGAACGCTTAATTCAGGCTATTATCGGAGTAGACCTTCTCACGTTGGCAAATATTTTTTGAAAAAAAACCTGTAGTTTTTATTTAGATCAATTCTAAATAGATACTTTTGTGGCATGAAGATTTCTGAGCATTTTCACAATCCTTTTTCTCACTGCGAAGTGGAGAATGAGTGTGTGTTCAAAAAATGTTGCGAGAAATACAAAAAGGCGAAAAAGAAAAAGTGTAAAAGCTGTCCCAAAAGGTAACATGTTTAGTCAGAATCATAAGGAAATAAAGAACTCTCTGGAGCAGATTTATAGTTCAAACTCCTGTGCGACTTACCAGTGCGATTCATCCAATGCATTGTATCTTGATATATATGGGGAACGGTTTCAACTTAATATTTGCACTTTGATTGCATTTCGGAAAAAGCTTTTTGATGTAAACCTGGAATATTTACTCCTTGATTCAGAATCTGCCCCCATAGAGATACTCAATCTACATTGCCTAGATAAGCTTTTTGTTTTATCCATTGATGAAATCATTGAACTCAGAGACCTAATGGATGGAACATTTGCCATGCTCCAGCTCAACAGCATAATCCATCAAAGCATTCATAGAAGTACCCTCGTATAGCATTTCTTATTTGTATTTGGATTGATTTTAAATTAATATTTGTCCGAACCTTTTAGGACTGAATGGAGTAAATTTAACTATCTAAAATTACTACTATGAAGGACTTAATAAGACAAAAGCTAGCTATAAGTGATGAAATTGCTTCTTCACTCAAAAAACAACTGCAATTAGAACAGCATTCTTCAAATGCCTACTTATCTATGGCTGCCTGGTGCGATATCAAAGGATATACTAACAGTGCGGAATTTTTCTATAAGCAATCTGAAGAAGAGAGAGTGCACATGATGAGAATCTACAAGTACCTGATCAAAATGGGTGTACAACCTTCTGTTCCTGCTGCCAAAGAATCGACTCTAGATTTTGATTCGGTTCGAAGTGCATTTGAGGAAGCCTTGAATACCGAAATTGCAGTTACTGAATCTATTCACAGAATTTACAGTCAATGCCGTACAGCGAATGACTTTGCTACAGAAGAATTTATGCGTTGGTTTGTCAATGAGCAAATGGAAGAAGAATCTACCGCACGTGACATTCTTGCCCTTTTCGACAATTTTGGCAGTGATGCTACCAGTTTAATGCTAGTTGATGAGCGCATCAAAGAGATAAATGCCTAAAAGACTTGAAACCTGCCCTTTACATTTGGGCAGGTTAATGCCTTTCTTTGCACCCTATGACTAATATATTTTCATAAACTTCCTTCACAAATTTTATTCAATAGGGTTTATACTATACCTTTATCTCACTAAATAAAGTGACGAAGAGACGTGGATTTGCTAAATCTAAATAAGATAAAAGAAACCTTATCGGGCTACCTAAAAGTGAAAATCGAGTTGCTTAAGCTCGACTTAACGGAACATATTTCCAAAATCTTAACTCAGGTAATAGCTTTTCTTATCATTTTTATAATTGGGATGTTTGTTTTGGCATTTGCTAGCTTTGCTCTGGCCAATTTCTTAAATGATATATGGGGGAATACTTACGCGGGTTATTTGGTGCTTGCTGGTGTATATACTATTGTTCTTTTGATCGTTTTATATTTCTTAAAGTCAGGAAAAATGAAGCAATATTTGGAGTCAAATATAGTAGGAGGCATTTCGGATGAAGAGCTTGAGTGACCAACGGAATTCTATATTGTCAAAAAAGCGAGCAGCACTTATCAATAGAGAAAATAAGTTTCTGTCTGAGATAGAGGGGAGTACAACTGCTCTTAACCATTCTTTAAACAAAACCCTGAAAAGGTCGCTTTTAATTGGAGGTAGTCTGGTGGCTGGTTATGCCGTTTACAAAATAATAAGTGGCAAGGAGAAGCCATCCAAAAAAGGTAAGAAGTCTGTTGAAAAATTGTCTTACAAAAAAAAATCGATGAATCCGGTTCTTTCATTTGTAATCAAAAATGGCCTTGCTTTATTGGTTGATACATTAAAAAACAAAGTGATAAAATGACCCCTAGAGATATACTTTTAGAACTTATTGATAAAAAAAAGAATGGTATAAAATCGTTTGCTGTTCTAATTGACCCGGATAAGGTTGAAGATTTGGGTAATGTGGTCAAGCTTGTTAATCTCTGTGTGGAGAATAAAGTAGATTATATATTTGTCGGGGGTAGTCTTATTGTCAATGATAACTTTAGCAATGTGATTTCGACAATAAAGTCGAACAGCAACATTCCAACCATTATATTTCCGGGAAATAATATTCAAATTGATCCGTCAGCTGACGCCATATTATTCTTGTCACTCATTTCCGGTCGTAATCCTGATATGTTGATTGGTCAACACGTACTTTCAGCCCCCATACTTAAACGCAGTAAGTTGGAAGTGATTTCTACTGGTTATATGCTCATTAACTCTGGAAATCAGACTTCTGCCAGTTATATGAGCAATACTACACCGATACCTGGAAACAAGCCTACCATCGCATCGAGTACGGCAATGGCTGGAGAGATGCTTGGACTACAAATGATCTATTTGGACGCAGGTAGCGGTGCTAATGAGCCAGTTTCTCAAAAGATAATTTCTAATGTGAAAAGGTGCATAGACATCCCTTTGATTGTTGGAGGTGGCATCAATTCTATAGGTAAAGCCAACAATGCAATAGAAGCAGGAGCTGATCTAATCGTAATTGGGAATGCAATTGAAAAGAATCAAAGCTTGTTGATTGGCGTATCTGATAAAATCAACTCCATGAACCGAACTTTAAACATTCATTAGCGTCTCTCGCCTTCTCATTTTACCAGCCGGAATACCAAACATCATTTTGAAACGCCTGCAGAAGTAAGCGGTATCTTTGTACCCCACTTCTTTGCCAATCTCCCTAATACTTTTCTTAGATGTTCTGAGCATATTCACTGCCATTTCCATCCGCTGATATTCTATGTAATCCTGTGGGTTGATGCCTGTAAGCATTTTGAAATACTGACCAACATAATCTTCTGAAACATTGGCAACATCAGCCAAAATTTTATTCGATAAATCTTCGTTGAGGTTCTTTTTAATATAGGCGAAAATGTCAATGAGACGTGGATCTTTGAAGTATGTGGAGTTGGTGGCAAACTGCTCTACAAACAACCCTTTGTTTAAAATATGTCGAATTATTTCTACCACTAGATGATCGGTTTCCAACTTTACAACCCTACCTTTCCCAGCAAAACCTGAGTACATTTCTGATACGACCTCCTTTACAATTGAGATCAATTTGTTGTTGTTTTTGATAACAAAAGGAGGGATATCTAAAGAAGCAAAGAAATTTACAGTGTCGAAAACTTTGGCGTCAAAGTTTATAAAGCTCACATTGTCATTTTCAGATTTAGCAACAATTTTGTCAGCGTTCTGAAAAAACTTCTCTCTATTGTTAATGAAATCGTCATTGGAAAGGCTTGTAGCTGCTCCTTTACCATAAGTAATAGAAACCATTTTACCTCCTGGAATGAAAAGAATTTCATTTTCATTCACCACTTGTTTGTCTTTACCAAACCTTACTTCTCCTTTGTGGACAAATAGTACCACATTCTCTACGTCGTAATAGTTCTCAATCGTCAGTGGTTGCAAAATATTAATATTCTTTGCACTGATGAACCTGACGTTTAAAGATTCTATTATTTTATTATAGTCTTCCATTAATTTTATAAATAATCTCTGATTTTTCAATAAAATCAGCCCAATTTATTGTATAAATCTAATATAATATTAAATCAATACAAAATATTAGGAGATGAAATTATACATAGCGGTTTTTTGATTATTTCAAAATTTCTCTCGCTATTACCAGTTTTTGTATTTCTGAAGTGCCCTCATATATCTGGGTGATTTTGGCATCTCGCATCATTCTTTCCACATGAAACTCCTTGACAAAGCCATATCCTCCATGAACCTGTACCGCTTCAATGGTGGTGTCCATGGCAGTTTTGGAGGCGAAAAGCTTAGCCATTGCTGCGGCTTTTACAAAATCCTTTCCCTGATCCTTCAGTTGGGCTGCTTGTATGCACAGCAGCCTAGAGGCATCAATGTTGGTTGCCATATCGGCAAGCTTGAAGGAGATTCCCTGATGCTGTGAAATTTCTTTGCCGAATGTTTTTCTTTCCTTGGAATATTTTAGTGCAAGTTCATAGGCTCCTGAGGCAATGCCCAATGCTTGGGAAGCAATACCAATGCGACCACCATTTAATACCTGCATGGCAAATTTAAATCCAAACCCATCCTCACCTATTCTGTTTTCTTTTGGGACTTTGACATCTGTAAACATTAGAGAGTGAGTGTCTGATCCGCGGATTCCTAGTTTGTCTTCTTTTTTTCCTACTACAAACCCTTCCATCCCTTTTTCTACAATCACACAATTGATGCCTTTGTGTTTTTTTTCAGGGTCGGTTTGTGCCATGACTAGATATACAGATGCACTACTGCCGTTTGTAATCCAGTTTTTAGTTCCGTTCAACAAATAATGATCGCCTTTGTCTTCGGCTGTTGTATGTTGCGAAGTGGCGTCAGAACCTGCTTCAGGTTCGGACAAACAAAAAGCACCGAGGATCTCCCCAGTAGCAAGTCGTTTGAGGTATTTCTCTTTTTGGTCTTCTGTACCGTATTTCTCAAGTCCCCAGCATACCAGAGAATTGTTTACTGACATGACAACCCCACAGGAGGCATCTACTTTCGAAATTTCCTCCATGGCCAATACATAGGAGACAGTATCCATGCCGCCACCATTGTATTTGGGGTCAACCATCATTCCTAAAAAACCGAGTTCAGCCATTTTTTTGACTTCATCTTTAGGAAAGGTTTGGCTGTTGTCTCTGTCTATTACTCCTGGCAACAATTCGGTTTGAGCAAACTCACGAGCAGCATCTCGTACAGCAAGCTGTTCTTCTGTAAAGTTAAAATTCATCTTTGGATTTGGTAATGTTGTCTTCAAAGCTAAAATAAAAAAGGGATTTGATTATTATATCAAATCCCTTTTCATCAATTTCAAATCTCTATGTTAGTCCCTACCTCCCAGAAATAGCATAACAAAATATAATAATTGTGTAACTGCAGCCAATGCAGCCACTACATAAGTCATGGCAGCCCAGTGAAGTGTATCTTTAGCCATTCCATGTTCTTGACTGTTCACTATTCCTCTTTGATCAATCCATGCTAAGGCTCTTTTACTGGCGTCAAACTCAACTGGAAGGGTGACCAATGAAAATAGTGTAATGACAAACTGACAAGCAACTACAACTAAAAAAATGGTATCCATTCCCATTGAATAAAAGAAGCTTCCGAAAAGAAACATTCCGATTAATACAAAATTGAGGATTCTGGAGCTTACATTTTGAATCGGCACCATAGCAGACCTGAATTCTAGCATGGAATAGGCAGTAGCATGTTGCACAGCATGCCCACATTCGTGAGATGCTACCGCTGCTGCTGCTGCATTTCTTCCACTGTATACATCTGGGCTCAAGTTGACAGTCTTGTTGCCTGGGTTGTAGTGATCTGATAAATGACCAGGAACGGAGACCACTTCTACGTCGTAGATGCCATGATCTTTGAGCATCATTTCTGCTATTTCTTTTCCAGATAGACCAGATTGTAATCCAATCTGAGAATACTTCTTAAACTTCTTTTTCAATTTATTGCTGACATACAACCCAGCGATAAAGAAGACTATGAATATAATTAACATAATTTAACCTTGTTTTAGCTTTATAATTTTATCTACAATATTTGAAGTGGAATAGCCTTCTACTAACGAAATAGTATCTACTCTTCCTCCGTTTTCCAATACGATATCTGCCCCTACAATGTTGTCTATTGTATAGTCATTTCCTTTAATTAAAATGTCGGGCAATAAGTGACTTATAAGTTCTAAAGGAGTGTCTTCTTCAAACCATGTCACACAGTCAACAAACTCCAAAGAAGCAAGGACTCTCATTCGTGCATTTTCATCAACAATTGGCCTGTTTTCTCCTTTTATTCTCCTTACAGACTTGTCGGTGTTCACAGCAATGACCAATTTGCCTCCTATGTTTTTTGCTTTTTGTAAATAATCTACATGGCCAACATGAAGAATGTCAAAGCACCCATTGGTAAAAATAATTGGGACTCCTTCATTTTTCCAGGCATTGATTTTTTCCAGTGCTTCCAGAGGTGGCGATATTTTATTTTCAGTTTGCATTTTCCTGCGAATTTGAAGATTTATTTTTAGAAACAAAAACAGAAATTAGAACACATAGTCCTCCGAAAAATAGAATAGAAAATACCTGTGACGCATGAAGCAATGTAGCGAAGAAAAGACCTGTGTTTTGTTCAATACCATAAAGGATTAATATTCCAGTTATGAATGCATGGTAAGTCCCTATTCCACCTTGTACTGGTATCGCCATTGCTATCCCTCCGGCTACTAAAATGGACAGCCCTGCCAATATTCCCAGATCGGATGTTTCTCCCATGGAAAAAACAATGATATAGCTCATCAGATAATATAGCACCCAAATTCCTAATGTTGAAAGGACAAAGCCATAAACATTTTTGATTTTCCTGAGTGAAAATAGTCCATTCATCATCTCTTTTAAAAAGGTTCGAATTTTATTTATGAATGCATTTTCACTTTCCATACTTATGAAGTGCTTTACCAAAAAGAAGCTGCCCAATCCCAAACCTATGAAAGCAACAATTCCAATAACGATAAATATTTTATTTTGAAAAAGCTGTTCGAATCCAAGTGTTTCAGAAAAAAAACCAAAAACTTTTTCAAATTCTAAAATGAAATCTAAGAAGATAAGAAAAAGAAGAATGAAAAAGTCAATGATTCTTTCTGTAATTACCGTTCCAAATGAAAGCGACATTGGTACCCCATCATTTTTTTTCAGTACTCCACATCTGGTTACCTCACCTATTCGGGGAAAGGCAAGATTTGCCAAATACCCTGTCATTACTGCTAGAAATGTACGCCCTGATTTTAACTCATAGCCAAAAGGAGATAATAAGATATTCCATCGATAAGCCCTGAGCCAGTGGCTGATTAGTGAGATTGCAATGGATGCAATTACCCACCCATAATTGACCTCTGACGCTTTAGCTATAAATTCTGAGTAGGCAACATTTTTAAAAGCATAAAAAAGTAGAACGATGGCTAGAGCCAAAGGAATTAGATATTTTAGTATCGATTTTATATTCACTCGAAATCTAGTCTTTAAAATTAATACATAGGTTGTCCAACAACCTAACTCCAGAAATATATCCTGCAACACATAAAGCCAATTCAATATCAGGATTGAAATCAGTTACTGGTAATAGGTTGACTTTGTTTACTACCTCGAGATACTCAAGGTCAAAACCATTTACTCCATTATAAAACTTTTCCACCGCCATTTTTGCTGATTCAATATTGACTCCTGTGGTAATTTGGCTTTCTAAAGTCCTTAATCCATTGTAAATATTTGCAGCGATACTTTTTTCCACCTCATTTAGCCGTTGGTTTCTTGAGGACATTGCCAAACCGCTTGCTTCTCTTACCGTGGGTACTTCAACGACTTCCAAGTTAAAATTTAGTTCATGCACAAGGGTTCTAATCAAAGTCAGCTGCTGTAAATCCTTTTGCCCAAAATAAGCTCTCGTGGGTGAAATAATATTAAAAAGTTTTGATACTATAAGAGCTACACCTGCAAAATGACCTTGTCGAAACTTGCCTTCCATAATTTCCCCCAGGTAACCAACATCGAAATTTAAAGCTCCATCGGATGGGTACATTTCTTCTTCAGTAGGAACGAAAACCCCTTGACAACCAAGTGTTTTCAGTGTTGCTATATCCTGATCTAAATGTCTGGGATAGTTTTCTAAATCCTCTTTTTTGTTGAATTGGGTCGGATTAACAAAAATACTTACAAGTACCACATCATTGTTTTGCACTGCTAATTCGATCAGGTCTAAATGACCTTTGTGGAGTGCTCCCATGGTAGGAACTAGTCCTATTTGGCTTCCTTGGAGTCTTTTGTCATTCAAAAAATCACGCACAGAACTGATAGAATCAAAAATTTTCATGAATTTTTTACTGTATTGTAGGCGTCCTTTAAATGGAATTAGGCATTATTATTGAGAAAAAGCCAAAAATAGTGTAATTTTGTGGTCATTTTTAAATAATGTATCTAAATCTCAAGGTTTATGTCAAAGTGTAAAATTCTTTATGTTGCAAGTGAAATAAACCCTTTTCTACAAACTACAGAAGTAGCTGAATTCGTTAGACAACTGCCACAAGCTATGCAGGAAAGGGGAATGGAAATTAGAATTTTAGTACCACGGTTTGGATTGATCAATGAAAGAAAAAACAGACTACATGAGGTGGTAAGACTTTCAGGAATCAACATTTCAGTGGGAGATGAGGAGAAGCCATTAATCATAAAAGTTGCTTCAATTCCAAATGCAAAATTACAAGTTTATTTTATTGACAATGAAGACTATTTCCATAGAAAGTCAGTCTTTTTTGATAAGCAGAAGAACTTTCATGAAGACAATGATGAAAGGGCAATTTTCTTTTGCAAGGGAGTCTTGGAAACAGTAAAGAAACTAGGCTGGGCACCAGATATCGTTCATTGCAATGACTGGATGACAAGTTTGATTCCTTTGTACATCAATACTACTTACAAAAACGACCCTATTTTTAAAAATGCCAAAACGGTATTTACCGTATATGATAATTCTTTTGAGCATAAATTTGGTAGTGACCTAATTGGCAAAGTGATGATGATGGATATTGAGGAAAATATGCTCGATAACTTGAAAACTGCT
>CAXBNB010000049.1:0-12148 GCA_963976505.1 uncultured Reichenbachiellaceae bacterium | reverse complement strand
TAGACTCTTCTGGACCAAAACCAGACGTGTTGCCAGTTACACCATAGGCCAATTTTCACCCCTTCTTGATTTGGGAACACAAAATTAGTATTCTGTTATTTAATAAGAAAGTATTTATGGTAAAAAGGTGAAAATTAATTGGTTATTTTTTCGTAGCTAGCTTTATTGCATAAAGAAGGTGACTTAAAGGGCTTTTAGATGCCATGGCATTGATTCAATAATTCGCACAGCAAGTCATTGTTAAAAGAAAATGAACAATCCCCGACATTTATACGCAATGACTCTATTAAAATTTAAATGTGAGTGCTGATCTTAATGTGAAGGGAACTCCAGGGGTAAAGTGTATTTCTGAAACCGCATCGGTTTCTCCTGTCAACTTTGATTCGGTATCAAACTGTGCTTCCCTCCATTGGGTATTGAAGAGGTTTTCAACAGAAATTCCAAAAGACCAGAAAGGACGGTTGTAATTGACATTCATATCGGAAACAAAATAACCTTGAGCGACCACTGAATTGGTTTCGTTTGCTGCTCTATCTTTTATGTACCTGTACTTTATACTTGCACTTATTCTTTTTGCTTGATAAGACATCCCTCCTGAACTTGTAAGAATTGGTGCCAATGGAATATAGTTGGCTCCTTCGGCTTCATCAATAGATTTAGGGTTGGCATAGTTGATATTGCTATAAGCAAACAAATTATCAGTAACCTGATATGTCAACCCAAAATCTAATCCAGACCTCTTTGTTCTTCCACTTGGCTCTACTATACCACCATCTCCTACATACACGAATTCCTGATCAAGGGATAATTGCCAATAAGCTATATCTATAAATAGGCGCTCAAAAGGCCTGTACACTGTACCTAGATCAAAACCCAAAGCTGCTGGCAATGTATTGATAGCCTCTGTATCTAATACAACCCTTGCGTCATTACTATGAAAGCTTCTTCCTGTTTTGGCATAAAACTGAAACTGATTATTGACTCTGTAAACTATGTTTAGTTTAGGAGAAATGAATGCTTGCGTCTTGGACTTACGTTGATACGTTGGCTGCAATGCATCCACTTCTTCAAATCTAAAATGATCCAATCTCACTCCAAGGTTGACCAACCACTTGCTTCTTTCCCATGTGAAATCAGAGAATAAAAAACCATTGAATTCATCAATATCAGCCAATGCAATTGGAAGTAAAGTTTCTCTTCTATTTCGGGTGTGAGACAGTTCATTGCCGTCAATGTCATCAAACCTAAAACCTGCCCCACTCTCCACAACAAAATCTCCCAAAAACATAGAAGTATTGAAGTTGTAGCTTGATTGTAACCCATATATTTTTCTGCTTTCCTTTTGCCTTACCTGGTCTCCATTAATGGGGTCTTCTAAAAAAAAAGTGAAATTAGAATAGAGTTCAAAATCGTAATTAGACATATATGCTTTCGTATTTACGAATTCACTTTCACTCAATGTCACTGTATAGTCTATCAAAAAATTTTGCCGAGAAGTCTGCCCGCCCTCGGTATCATCTATAGATCCAAATCTTCCAATCTGCTCAACAGCCCTAAGCGGAATTTGCCCTGAAGCATCCCATTTACTCTGAAAGTTGGAAAGTTGTACTTTAAGAAAATTGTTATTGATCTGAGTAGCATATTTCCCAAAAATATTTAGCCTGTTAAAGTTTTGAGACGAATCAAAAGGACCATCGGTCATCAGGTACTCTGTAGCCAAATAGCCATCCGAGTTGTCTGCTTCACTAAATAAATCTATCATACTTACCATACGAAAAGTATTAAAACTCCCTCCTTCCAATTTCATGGAGTTGCCATCAACCCTATCTTTGGTTTTGAAATCGACATACCCTGCAGTAGTAAAGTTTCCTTTTTGCGCATAGTAGGGTCCTTTTCCAAAATCAATTCCCTCGACGGTTTCAGGAATTAAAAAGTGCAAGTCTGCATAACCTTGCCCATGAGCATGAGAAACCATATTCACAGGGATGCCATCAGTAGTTATTTGTATGTCTGTACCATGGTCTATATCAAAACCACGAAGAAATATTTGCTCCGCTTTGCCTCCACCTGCATGTTGCGATATATACAACCCTGGAACCTTTCTTAATATCTCTTGCGAAGAGTTTACAGGATTTAATTTGAGTTGCACATCGCTTATTCGAGATATAGCATTTATATCAGGCATGATAACTACCTGGTTTAACTCTATGGGAGCTGCTTCCAGCTCTATATCCCAATCTGTTTTACTGTTTACTATAAACTGAACACGTTTATAACCCACCATAGATATTAATATAGAATCTTCTACATATACATCCTTTAAGATGAAAATTCCATTGACATCTGTATGAGCATGATTTTCACTCGACGAATTGTATATGGTCACAAACTCTATAGGATCACCAGTTTGTCCGTCTACAACTCTTCCAGTTGACTTATCCTGTGCATGAACTAGAGTAGAGACATGCAAAAAAATTACAAAGAGATTTAGTTTCACTGACGCAATAATTTTCAATTTTTATCAATATGATTATACATTGCGAACCTATAACAATACAAAGGTTTCTCAAACAAAAATAATCTTAATGTTGTGGGGAATAAGCCTAATTATTGATTTATAGATCAGTTAGAATCCTACATTAAGTATAAAAATCCACCCTGCTTTAAAATCAAAATAGGTGAGCGGTAATATTTAGTTTAGAGATCAGTCTTTTTTCATCAATACCAATTACTTAGCAACTTTTCCCTCCACCCATTTTCTTGCTTCAATAAAAGGAAGAATCCAAGGTGAGACTTCATCTTGTCTTTCAGGGTAATGCGCCCAATTCCATGGAAAAATCGCCCTTTCCAAGTGTGGCATGATCGCAAAGTGTCTTCCATTCTTAGAATATACCGCTGCTACGTCATAATCAGATCCATTTGGGTTTCCTGGATACTCACTGTAGCTAAACTTGCAACCTATTTTATAATCGCCTTCATTGCCCGGCAAATCAAACCTACCTTCTCCATGTGCTAGCCACACTCCCATTCGAGATCCTGACAATACTCCAAACATCACCGAATCATTCTGAGGAATAGTCACATCAACGAATGTCGATTCGAATTTATGAGAATCGTTGTGTTGCATTTTGGGATGATTGTCCATTTCAGGGAAAACCAATCCCAATTCCATCATCAACTGGCATCCGTTGCAAACACCAAGACTCAAAGTGTCTTCTCTTTTGTAAAAATTATCCAAAGCACTCTTTGCCTTTTCATTATACAAAAATGCTCCGGCCCATCCTTTTGCCGATCCCAATACATCTGAATTGGAAAAACCACCGACAAAAACAATCATATTCACGTCCGATAGATCTTCTCTGCCTGATATAAGATCCGTCATGTGTACATCTTTGACGTCAAATCCTGCCAAATAAAGAGAATAAGCCATTTCACGATCACCATTTACACCCTTTTCCCTGATAATGGCCGCTTTGATCCCAGATTTATTTTTTCTCTTATTGTTCAGTCCTAATGTTTCAAAACTACCTTTCCAATCTTTTGGGAAAGTAAATTGAAGTGGCTGTTTTTTGTAATTATCAAAACGATCTTTAGCCAAGTTGTTACTTGTTTGAGATTGATCCAATAGAAATGATGTTTTGAACCAAACATCTCGATAATGATCGATATCCAAAGCGACGAATGTTGAATCGTGATGGATTCTGATCTCTCTCTGTTTGCTTACTACCCCAATATCCTCAAACTCAACTCCAGCTTCTTTTAGTGACTCAATGACATCCGCATCATCTACCTGTAAAATAAGTGCCGGGTTTTCACTGAAAAGAACTTTCACCAACTCCGTGCTTTTAAAGGCGGATAAATCAAGGTTCATTCCCATTTTGGTATTTGGGAAGTTCATTTCAAGCAAGGAAGTAATAAATCCTCCAGCAGAAACATCATGTCCAGATAAGACTTTCCCTTCTGAAATAAGGCTCTGTACCGTTGTAAATATGTTTTTTATACCTGAAGTTTCTTTTAGCTTAGGTGGTGTATTGCCAATGGCATTTACCGATTGAGCAAAACTACTGCCCCCCAATTCAAATTGACTGTCTGATAAAGAAATGTAAATAATTTTAGAACCCTCAACAGGTTTTAAGTTTGGACTCAACACTTTGTTGATGTCTGACACTTCCCCTATAGTAGAAATGATTACAGTTCCAGGAGAATCAACAGTTTGTCCATCCGTGTATTTTTGCGACATGGAAAGTGAATCCTTACCTGTTGGTACGTTGATGCCCAGTTCGATAGCAAATTCACTGATTGCCTCCACTGCTTTGTATAACCTGGCATTTTCCCCCTCTGTTTTTGTGGGCCACATCCAGTTGGCACTCAAGGAAACTCCTGCCAATCCGTGGGTCAAAGGAGCCCAGATGAGGTTGGTCAAACTTTTGGCTATTGCCAATTTCGAGCCTTTCACCGGATCTGCCAATGCTGCCACTGGTGCATGCCCTAAGGATGTTGCTATTCCTTTATTATTTACAAAATCAAGGGCCATCACAGCTACATTGTTCAATGGCAATTGAATTTCTCCGCATGTTTGTTGCTTGGCTACCCTTCCTGTTACAGATCTATCTACTTTATTTGTCAACCAATCTTTACAAGCCACTCCTTCCAGTTGGAGGACTCTTTTCAGGTGTTGCTCAAGTGCTTTAGGATCGTATTTCGGTTCTTTGTAATTGGCCGGACTGCTCTTATCTACCAACACCGTTTTCGGAGGTGATCCAAACATGTGCGACAAGCCCCAGTCAATAGCGGCCTTTTTAGCACCATTTCTACTTAATACAAATTTATTATCTCCTGTTGCTTCTCCTACAGTATATATAGGTGCTCTTTCTCTATCTGCAATTTTTGTGAGTAGCTCAATGTCTTTCTCTTTGATCGCCAGGCCCATTCTCTCCTGAGATTCATTGCCTATTATTTCCTTATCAGAAAGTGTTGAATCTCCTACTGGTAATTTATTGATATCAATGTTTCCGCCAGTTTCTTCAACCAGTTCTGAAAGGCAATTGAGGTGCCCTCCAGCTCCATGATCATGAACAGAAATAATTGGATTGTCCTTGCTTTCTACAAGTGCACGAATGGCATTCGAAACTCTTTTTTGCATTTCCGGATTGGACCTTTGCACAGCATTGAGTTCAATAACATTGGCAAATTCTCCTGTAGCAACTGAAGATACTGCTCCTCCTCCCATTCCGATTCGATAGTTGTCTCCTCCAAGAACAACGATCTTATCTCCCTTATTTACAGGCTTCTTTTGCGCATCCTCCTTTTTACCATACCCAACTCCACCAGCCTGCATTATCACTTTATCAAAACCTTGAACCCTGCCATCTTCTTCATGCTCGAAAGTCAACAAGCTTCCACAGATTAATGGCTGCCCAAATTTGTTTCCAAAATCACTGGCTCCATTAGATGCTTTGATCAGTATTTCTAATGGCGTTTGATACAACCATTTTCTCTCCTTTATATTTTCCTCCCATTTTCTACCTTCCTCAAGCCTAGGATATGAAGTCATGTAAACGGCAGTACCTGCAAGCGGAACGCTTCCTTGCCCTCCGGCCATTCTATCTCTAATTTCTCCTCCAGATCCAGTAGCAGCGCCATTAAATGGCTCAACAGTTGTTGGAAAATTATGCGTCTCCGCCTTTAATGACAAAACCGATTCAACCTCATTTGTTTTGAAATAATCAGGCTTGTCTTGGGTCGCCGGAGCAAACTGCTCCATCACTGGACCTTTTACAAAAGCAACATTGTCTTTGTAAGCAGACTCAATCAGTCCCCAATTTTCTTTTGACGTTTTCTTTATCAATTTAAAAAGCGACTCTGGCTTTTCTTCACCATCAATAATGAAAGTTCCGTTAAATATTTTGTGTCGACAATGTTCTGAATTCACTTGAGAGAACCCAAATACTTCACTGTCAGTTAATTTCCTTCCTAAATCCTTACTAACTCCTTCTAAGTATTCTACTTCCTCTGGATTGAGTGCCAACCCTTCCTTTTTATTATACTCAGCTATATTTTCAATTTCTAATATAACATCTGGCTTTTTATCTATAGTAAAAATATCTTGACCTATTGCATCATACTTATGCATGAGCATTGGATCAAATTCAGCATCTACATAAAACTCTTCTATTCGTTCTATGCCTTTGATACCCATGTTTTGAGTAATCTCAACTGCATTGGTACTCCAAGGTGTGACCATTTCTCGGCGTGGACCTACAAATCCTCCTTTGATCTCTACAACTTCTAGTTTTTCAGCCTTTCCAAGCAACCACGAGAGTTTGCCATTGTCCTCTTCGGTGAGAGGGTTCAGGGATTTTATTGCGTAATAGGTGTTGTTGTCTTTTTTGAAAATTGAGATCATTGGAATGCCAGTTCGATTCTATTCCGCAAAAGTAAGATTTATTTCTAAATCTTAAACCCGAGAACCTCTAAGGTCAAAATTAAATTGAAGAAAATCGATTGATATTGCCCTAAGGACAGTTGACATTAACGTTAATCAATAAAAAAACTAAAGAACGTTAAATCACATTCACTTCCATTTCCAGTTCTATGCCAAATTTCTCAGAAACAGATTGTTGAATATCCAAAGCAAGATTCTTAAGATCCACCCCTTTCCCATTACCATAGTTTACCAATACTAAAGCCTGGTTTTTGTGTACTCCTATCTCTCCGAGGGTTTTTCCTTTCCATCCACAATTCTCAATGAGCCAACCCGCTGGCACCTTCACAGCATTGTTTGGTTGTTCATATCCAGGTATTTCCGGATATTCTGCTTTCAATCCTTCATAGTCTATTGCACCTATTGTTGGATTTTTGAAAAAACTTCCTGCATTGCCAATTTCAGTCGGGTCAGGCAATTTGGATTGTCGTATTTTAATTACCGCTTGACTCACCTCTTTAATGGTTGGTGAAGTAATTCCTTCGGAAGCCAATATTTCTTCAATCGCTCCATAAGATGTATTGAGTATCGGGTGTTTAGAGAGCTTTAAACTTACAGCGGTTATTATATACTTATCCTTTAATTTATTTTTGAAAATACTTTGTCTATAACCAAATTGGCAGTCTTCGAACCTGAATGTTTCGATTTTCAGAGTTTCTTTGTTTAGCGCTTCCAAAGACTCAAACACATCCTTTACCTCCACGCCATAAGCGCCAATATTTTGCATAGGTGCAGCACCGACAGTACCAGGGATGAGGGAGAGGTTTTCTATTCCCCCATAGCCCTTGTCCACAGCATATACCACGAGCTGATGCCAAATTTCACCAGCTCCCACTTTCAATACCACACTATCATCATCTTCCGCTATAGTTTCTATCCCTAGTATAGCATTTTTAATTACCAGTCCTTGGTAGTCGGATGTAAACAAAACATTTGATCCCCTACCCAAAATTAATTTAGGAAGAGCCTTGTACTTGTCATTCTTTAAAATGGAAATGAGCTCAATTTCATCATTGATTTCGATGAAGTAATTGGCATTTACTGCTATACCGAAAGTATTGAAAGGCTTGAGGGGAATGTTTTTTTCTATCTGCTGCATATGTTAAACCTACTCTAAACAAAGGTTTGCAATTTAGTCAGACTCCCGTAATTTTTTCCTTTTTGGGAGAATTACGGATGAATTTTAAGCAATGCCTTATTAAATCATAAGTACCCATTCTAATCATTGTATATCAATAACTTAGGCTCAACCACCTCCATTTAATATCAATATATCCTTCAGTCCAAGGTTTTGGTTGTTTCAAATAAACCTTTGGAGTCCTCAATGATTTTACCAAATATTATATGATTGATTATAAGTTCTTTAATGTGGATAAAAATTGAATAAAGGACTATGACGTGAAGCATATTTTTGTATTTTTGCAGCACTTTAAAATGACTACATGAGCGAGGAAAATAAAACAAACAAGGGAGACTATTCAGCAAATAATATACAAGTCCTTGAAGGACTGGAGGCAGTTAGAAAAAGACCTGCCATGTACATTGGAGATGTAGGAACAAAAGGACTGCATCACATGATTTGGGAGGTCGTTGATAACTCTATTGACGAAGCACTAGCAGGTCATTGTGATACCATTGACGTAACAATTCACGAAGACAATTCGGTTTCTGTAACGGATAATGGACGGGGAATTCCTACAGATTATCATGAAAAAGAAAAGAAATCTGCCCTAGAGGTAGTAATGACAGTACTTCATGCGGGTGGAAAATTTGACAAAGACACTTACAAAGTTTCAGGAGGTTTGCATGGTGTAGGTGTTTCTTGTGTGAATGCTTTGTCAATAGATCTCAAAGCAACTGTTCACAGAAAAGGGAAAATTTACGAGCAAAATTATAAAATTGGAGTTCCTACAGCCCCTGTCAAAGAAATTGGCACTACTGATATCAATGGGACCACCATTCATTTTTGGCCTGATGCCACCATATTTAATGTCACAGAGTACAAATACGAAACTGTAGCCACCCGACTTAGGGAGTTATCTTTTCTTAACGCTGGAATTACAGTGAACCTGACTGACCGAAGAGAAAAAGAAGATGATGGCAGTTTCAAATCGGATATCTTCTTATCTGAAGGTGGATTGGTTGAGTTTGTTGAATACTTAGATGTATCAAGAGAAAAATTAATTCCAGAGCCCATATACATGGAAGGTGAAAAAGGTGGCATACCTGTACAGGTTGCTATCTCTTACAATACTTCTTACAGTGAAAACGTGGTTTCTTATGTGAACAACATCAATACGATAGAAGGTGGTACTCATGTAGCTGGGTTTAGAAGGGCTTTAACCAGAACATTGAAAAGTTACGCTGACAAATCTGGTCAGTTGGATAAATTAAAAATAGATATCAACGGAGACGATTTTCGTGAGGGATTGACGGCCGTAATTTCTGTCAAAGTAGCCGAACCTCAATTTGAAGGACAGACCAAGACAAAACTTGGAAACTCAGATGCAATGGGCGCTGTGGATACTTCAGTAAGTGAGATTCTAAACAACTACCTTGAAGAAAATCCTAAAAGTGCAAGGCTAATCGTACAGAAAGTGATTTTGGCTGCACAAGCCAGGCATGCAGCTCGCAAGGCACGTGAGATGGTACAAAGAAAGAATGTGCTTTCAGGAACAGGTTTGCCAGGTAAACTGGCCGATTGCTCTGAAAAAGATCCTTCTTTGTGTGAAATCTACCTTGTTGAGGGAGATTCTGCTGGCGGATCTGCTAAGCAAGGACGTGATAGAAAATTCCAGGCAATTCTACCATTGAGAGGAAAAATCCTCAACGTGGAAAAAGCCCAAGAACATAGAATTTACGACAATGAAGAGATTAAAAATATGATCACTGCATTGGGTGTTAAATTCGGAACTGAAGAGGATGAAAAAGCATTAGATATGCAAAAATTAAGGTACCACAAAGTAATCATCATGACGGATGCTGATATTGACGGTAGCCATATCAGGACTTTGATCTTGACATTTTTCTTCAGATATATGAGAGACTTGGTGGATAAGGGCTATCTATACATTGCACTTCCTCCACTTTATTTACTCAAAAAAGGAAAACAAGAAAGATATGCATGGTCAGAAGAGGATCGTGTAAGAGTAACCAAAGAATTGGCAAAGGATGGAAAAGAAGATACTGTAGGACTACAGAGGTATAAAGGTCTTGGAGAAATGAACCCTGAGCAGCTTTGGACAACTACTATGAATCCTGAATTTAGAAGCCTTAAACAAGTAACAGTTGAATCTGCAGCTGAAGCAGATCATTTGTTTTCCGTATTGATGGGTGATGAAGTAGCACCACGAAGAGAATTTATAGAAAAAAATGCGAAGTATGCAAAAGTCGATGTGTAATTGGCAATGAACAATATATCAAACAGCGGTTGGGTTTTTCTCATCCGCTATTTTTTTATCCTCACCGTACTCCAACTTGCCTCTAGCACAGGTTTTTCATCAATATACCCCTCGCCTTTTTGATGTATAAGCCCCTCTTTTAGTTGGATGTTTTTGATTTTATAAGTTACCATCTGATCGAATGCTACGGGCTCTAGAAAATTGACCCATTCTATTTTAACCAAAGCAAATAAACCATTTGTAAAACCTGTTTTTCGTACCCCTGCTCCACCACATTGGATGATCGATTCTAGTAATAGCAACTGAGGAACAGTAGAATCTGATTGCCCTTGAAATACTTTATGTGTTTGCTTGAAAGTATAACTGCCCACTACCTCATCACTATTGGCAGATAAGATTACGTCTAAAAATGAAAAGGCTTCTCCATGAGGAAGAAGTTTACTTGCCATCACTCACAATTGCACCATCTTCCAACCTTACTATTCTGGATCCGTGCTCGGAGTTTTTCTCAGAATGAGTCACCTGAATGATGGTCATTCCTTCCTCGTTGAGTTGCTTAAACAAATTCATGATTTCTTCACCTTGCTCTGAATGAAGGTTTCCTGTAGGCTCATCTGCAAGAAGTAATTTCGGTTTGCCAATAAGCGCCCTGGCCACTCCTACCAATTGTTGCTGACCTCCGGAAAGTTGATCAGGAAACAAGTCTTTTTTTGCTACCATTTGAAATTTATCAAGCATTTCCGCTACCAAACTCTGCCTTTCTTTACTTTTTACGCCACGATAAAGCAAAGGAGTCTCGATGTTTTCATATACTGTCAATTCATCAATGAGGTGATATGCCTGAAATACAAATCCGATGTACTCTTTGTGCAGGTTTGAGGTTTTCCGTTCACTGAATTTATGGACAGGCTCGTCCAAAAAGAAATATTCCCCCGCGGAAGCTTTATCAAGCATACCAATGATATTGAGCAGCGTCGATTTTCCAGAACCCGACGGCCCCATGATACTTACAAACTCCCCTTCTTTTACTTCAAGGTCAATTCCTTTTAAGATAAAAGTCTTTCGAAACCTGGCCTCTATGAATTTATCAGCATTTTTTAATGTAATCATGAATTTTGGCTGAAAAGTGAACCAATTTTTCTCAAATATAAGCTTCTAGACCTAGAATTTAAGAACCAAGTTTGAAAATAAAACTACATTGCTGATAATTGCTTTTAAGATGATTCAACTCCGCAACTATCAATTGACTTGCTGCGTTGTTACCGACAGTCAAAATTCTAACTTTATGTATAAAATTATTTTCACCGCACTTTCTCTAGTATTCATTCAAGCCGAGGTTTTCTCTCAATCAATGGACTTTGAGTCATACAACCCTCCATCGACGCTGGTAGTACCTGAGAATGAAGTAACCAAAGCAAAGTTTCCTTTTATTGATGTGCACAATCATCAAAGCACAAGTAATCGTGATCTTAGCTCGTTGGTGAGTGAAATGAACGACCTGAACATGAAGGTAATGGTGAACCTTAGTGGCAAACGAGGGGGAAATGAGCGTTTGTTGAGTGGCATAAAAAATGTAAAAGAAAATTACCCCAACAGGTTTATAATATTCACCAATGTAGATTTCAGTAACATAGACGATCCAAATTGGTCTGAAAATGCAGCTAAAATATTGGAAGAAGATGTAAAAGCCGGGGCAAACGGTTTGAAAATTTTTAAAAGCCTCGGGCTCTATCATAAGGATAAAAAAGGAAATAGAATAGCAGTTGACGACCCAAGAATTGATGCTGTCTGGGCCAAATGTGGTGAACTGGGAATTCCAGTACTGATCCACGCTGCAGACCCCAAACCATTTTGGTCTCCACACGATGATCAAAATGAAAGGTGGCTCGAATTGAAATTAAGATCCGGCAGAAAAAGATCGGACACTGACCCTGCTCCATGGGAGCAAATTATAGGCGAACAGCACAATGTTTTTAAGAAACATCCGAACACTAAATTTATCAACGCCCACCTCGGATGGTATGGCAACAACCTCGACAAACTAAGTGAATTGATGGATACCTATCCCAATATGTATTCTGAAATTGGAGCTGTAATCGCAGAGCTGGGCCGTCAACCTCGAAGAGCAAAGGAATTTTTAACCAAATATCAAAACAGGGTAATGTTTGGTAAAGATTCGTACAACAAAGAAGAATACTATACTTACTTCCGTGTACTTGAAACCGCAGATGAGTATTTTCCCTACTACAAGAAATACCATGCC
>CAXBNB010000048.1:0-12351 GCA_963976505.1 uncultured Reichenbachiellaceae bacterium | reverse complement strand
TGGATGCTTCTCAAGTAGGCATTGCAAGACAAAGTAGAAGCGCAAAGAAAAATCACTCTTGCAAAATATTCTGTTGTTTCATGAGTGTTGGCATCAATTACCCTCACTCCAATGGCTTTGTCTTTCTGTTCGTCGTAAATAATAGATTCGACAATAGCGTGAGATTTTAAGGTAAGTTTACCTGTTTCATAAGCAGCTGGCAGGGTGGAACTATTGCTGCTAAAATAAGCGCCGAAAGGACATCCTGTATGGCATAGGTTCCTGCTTTGACACTGAGACCTGCCTTTGAACTGTCCTTGTGCAGCTTTCGTGATATGTGCTGCTCTATTGGGTATCAACTTGCGGTCAGGATAGTGTGATTCAATCCTTTCTTTGATCACCTTTTCGGCATAGTTTAAATCAAATGGCGGCAGAAAATGTCCATCGGGAAATTGAAATATATTCTCTTTTGAACCACAAACTCCAATGAACTTTTCTACATAAGTGTACCATGGAGCAAGATCCTTGTATCGAATGGGCCAGTCCACTCCTACTCCATCTTTGAGGTTGGCTTCAAACTCCAAATCACTGAACCGATAGGCTCCTCGTCCCCAAATCAACGATCGCCCTCCAGTTTGGTATCCTCTAAACCATTTAAATGGTTTGTCTTCAGGATGAGAATAAGGATGCTCTTTATCATTGACGAAAAAATCTTTACTAGCAGGACTGAAGTTGTATTTGGTACTATGTATAGGATACTGCTCCTTCTCTTCACGTGTGAGGTGCTTTCTGTGTTTAAAATCCCAGGGAGCCTTAAAAGTATTAGGATAATCTTTAACATGCTTTACATCTCGCCCCCGTTCAAGCACTAGTGTTTCCAGTCCCTTTTCTGTAAATTCTTTGGCCGCCCATCCTCCGGTCATTCCAGAGCCTACCACAATCACATCATAAGTATTCCTGTTTTTCATACTGACAAATCAAATATTATTTCCTACCATCATTTTCTTTTCTTCATTCCATTCTATAGTACCCTCATAAACACCAGGAATTGGTGCATAATCGAGGTTTTGCTTGACACCTTCTTCAGTAGAAAAATACACATTGACCGTAAGGAATTTGAATGTATAGTAAAAAGGAACCTTATCACCGTATTCCTTACCCATTACCTCATTATCTATTTTCTCCAAAAAATTGACCTGATTTTCTGTTGTTAAAGCAGTAAATATTTTTCCCGTGACAGATTTACATTCCTGATCAAAATCAAGTAACCCATCAAGAAACGCTTCTCGAACATCTGCTTCAAAAACATCTTGCAACAATAAATCTATGAATTGACCTACTTTCACTTGAGATGCACCGGGAGTATCTGTTTGGGGAATGATGGTATCGGCTATGGCGTTGACCAAATCGTACTGCTCATCAGTGAGTACCAAGTGTTTTTTAGTATCAGATGAATCACTCTTACAAGCGTGCAATGCACTAAATACACTGGGTGCTAAAATTACTGATTTCAATATCAGAGATGTCTTTTTTAATGCTTCTCTTCGTTTCATAGAAATAATTTATGTAACAATAATGCCGAAAATAATTCCAATTGAAAAGTAATTGAAAATATTTTTCTTTCGTTACGTTGACAATTTACATAAATACTCCTTAATCATCCGCAAATAACTTTCATAAGACTACTCCTATTCCGAAAAAGGACAGATTGAAAAATGGAAGCAGGTTACAATTACTTCTGTCCAATCAATTTTCAGAAAGTCTAAAAGCAATGTAATAATCACCGGATTCCGTTCCTTGCATCCCTCCTCCTCCTGCCGCAATAACTACATATTGAACTCCATTACTCTCATAAGTAGCGGGCGTGGCATAACCACCAAAGGGAAGCTGATATTCCCACAATGTCTTGCCTGTGTCTTTGTCGATTGCACGGAATTTTGAATCTCGACTGGCACCAATAAATATTACCCCTCCTGCCGTAACCACTCCACCACCAAACAACTGAGTGCCTGTTGGTGGGATTCCCAGCTTGGTTAACTCTTCATATTCTCCCAATGGAACCTTCCATTCAATTTCACCTGTGTTCAAGTTCACTGCACAAAGATTTCCCCAAGGTGGTTTTATACCTGGATAACCATCTTGATCACGCAATTGTTTGTATGCTTTAAGCTTGTATCGTTTTACTGTATCCTTGCTTATGATCAGTTTTTTGACTTTTTCAGTAAGAGGCAAAAGCGCTAAGGTTTCCTCATTGCTTAGGTCATACAGATAGGCCAACACCGCTCGTCTTTTCTTTTCCTCCAAAACCTGAAAAGAAGGCATCATACCTCTTCCTGATTTTAAAAGTGTACTGGCATCAGTAAGTGGCACTCTATCTTTTACATCGACCAATGATGGGTAAGAAATATTTCCTTTTCTATCTTCACCATGACACGCAGTACAAACTTGTCGATATACTTGCTCTCCTTCAGCTTTCAAATCATCAAATTCTCCTATGCCTTCCATTTTAGGAGAATCTTCTATCAGCTGAACCATATGAGGCATATCGTTTACACCTAGGTACATAAGACCAGATTCGGGATCATATGCCCCTCCACTCCATTCTCCACCTCCTCGGAAACCCGGCAATTGAATAGTACCTTCCTCTGATGGAGGCAGGTATATGTCTCCAAAAGTATAGCCTTCTATTTGCTGTAGAATATTTTCACGAGACGCAGGAGAAACATCAGTTACCAAACTCTCATCGAAATGCTGTCTTACAAGAGCAGGTGGTTTTACTGGAAAAGGTTGCGTAGGCCAGGTGGATTCTCCTTCCATTTGAGATTGTACTACAGGCCGTTCTTCCACCTCGAAAAGTGGCTCACCAGTCTCTCTATCCAATAAAAAAATAAACCCTTGTTTTGTAATCTGTGCTACTGCATCCTTGTCTTCTCCATTGTGTTGAACAGTGATTAAGTTCGGTGGAGCAGGAACATCATAATCCCAAAGGTCGTGATGGGACACTTGAAAATGCCAAATATACTCACCGGTAGCAGCATTAAGTGCCAACAGTGAATTGCCAAACAATCCTTTTCCTTTGCGGTCTTTGCCATAGAAATCATGAGTAGGTGAACCCAAAGGAGCAAAAACAATTCCTCTCTTGTCATCCAAACTCAAACCAGACCAGGCATTTACTCCTCCACCCGTTTTATAAAAATCTTTTGGCCAGGTATCATAACCAAATTCTCCGGGATGAGGAATGGTATGAAATGTCCATTTCAACTCACCGCTCCTCACATCATACGCTCTGATATGACCAGGTAAAGCTCCATAGCTTTCGTTAACAGCTGATCCAAGAATTATCAAATCATTGTAAATGATACCTGGAGAGGTGTTTTTGATACTTGCAGTTTCCCTGTCGAATTCTCGATCCAACCCATCAAGTAAATCCACTGCCCCATTGTTACCAAAATCTAATATCGGTTCTCCAGTTGATGCATTGATGGCTTTTAGTTCATTCAATACATTGTAGAAAAGCCTTTTATCCTCACCATTTTCCCAATATGTCAACCCCCGGTTTTTCCCACCTATTCCTTCACCAAGAGAAAATGGATCATATTCCCATATTTTATACCCTGTAGCAGCATAAAGACAAAATACCTTTAATGCTGGCGAGGTTGCATATAAAAACTCACCCACAATAATAGGGTTGCATTGAATGGAAGTACCAGACTTACTATCTCCAGTACGGTAGGTCCAAGCCACTTCAAGCTCTTTGACATTCTCCCTGTTGATTTGACTTAGTTTCGAATAGGCATTACTCCCTTTATCTCCTCTATACACTTTCCAGGAAGTGTACTCATCTGTGCTACTTTGCTGACAAGAAATCAAGAGGAAGCTCAAAAGCAATCCGAAAAGTAAAAAAATGATTCTTTTGTTTTTCATTTATTTAGAAGTCATTGAACAAACAACATCTATTTTAAGTGGTCTGTCTTCGAATAGATCAATAATAGGCCACTTCAGAAGTGACTATATCTTCCAAAGCATTTTCATCGCCCTTGGCAGGGCCATGCCATACCCCTCCTCCAAAAGTAATGATATATATCTTTTCAGAATCGTATGGGTCGACTTGTACTCTTTTGCCCCATTTGAAATTGTAACCTTTGATCCTTTGCCAGTTTCTTCCTTGGTCTTCCGATCTATATGCTGACGAATTAAACCCAGCGGCATAAAGCACATCACTTTTAGGGTCTGACGTGACATCATGAATGTGTTGATCCCGAGTAAGTACAGAAATCCAAGACTCTCCACGATCTTCAGACAAATAAATTCCTCCTCCCTGATCATTGGAAAATTTTGATTCCCCAACTCTACCCCATGCAGACAAGATCATCCGGTTAGATCTTACCAACAAACTCGAAGGGCCATTTACATTGTTTGGAAGACTTATCTTAGTCCAGGATTCCGCACCGTCTGTGGATCTGTACAATGCTCCATCCCTGTCCGTACCAATACTTCCATCTTCACTTTTTCTAAAAACTATAAGATAGAGGTCCCCATTGTCATTTCTAGTAATGCGCCAGGCTGCCGGTTCTTTCCCTTCAATCCCCTTATTCTTTAGCTCCCATGTCAGACCTCCATCAGTTGATTTATAAACCCCTTTTCCAAAAGCACACACATAAAGTGTTCTACTTTCAGCATCACTTTTCGGATCCATTAAAATAAAAGTAGTAGCCGCCTCTCCGATATCTTTGCTTGTTGCCTGCCAGGTTGCACCTCCATTGTCACTTACCAGCACTCCTCCTGTGTAGCTTTCCATCTTCTTGCTTCTCCACATTTTTGGCCTAGGCAAGTCATGATTTCCGCTCATCACTGCCCAAACTTTTCCCTTAACTTCAGGATCAAAAACCATCCAATAAGTACTATTGACCCATGATCTAGGAACGCCATTGTTCTCTGTGGCACTTGTCCAACTTTTGCCTCCATCATGGCTTTCCATAAGTCCGGTATCGGTATCAGCCAAAAAACAATGCAGTGAATCAAATGGATCAAAAGCCAACATGTATCCAGTTGTTACTTGAAGTCCTCTTGAGCTCCACCCTCCGTTACTATTTTTATTGGTATAAACCTGCTGCCAGCTACTACCTCCATCTGTCGTTTTTAGGGTTCGACCAAAATCAGTAGCATAACAGGTATTAGGATCATTGTCAGCTATTTTCATGTGAAAAGGGTTTTCCCCCCAACTTGGACCAAAGCGTTCATCCAGCCACCCTGATGTTCTATTTGGTGACACCATACTTTTCCCTTTGATGCTCTTGTCATTCCAAACCAATTGCCAAGTCTGACCAGTATCGACACTCTTTGCTACTCCAATACTCACGGTATCATTACTAGTATGAAAATTGGCATAAGACACATAGATATTGTTTGGTTGGTAATAACAAACAGCCATACTCCTAAATTCAGGATCAGGTGCACCATCACTTTTTTTTGCTTTTAAAGCTTCTCCAACATTTATCCAATTCCTTCCACCATCAATGGACTTATAAATTCCGGATTTTTTATCATCGCCAGTTCCATTGAAATAAGACCGACCGGTGAGGGCAAATATGATGTGTCGGTTGTTTTTTACATCCACACCATCGGCATATTGCGTAATTGTCCCGGCATTTCTTGGTGGGATTATCCCACTCCAAACACGTGACTTTCTTACCTGAATATTTTCTTTACCCGATAAATAGATCGTCCTATTATCGCTATCGGAGAACGGGTCAATAAAGATATTGTCAAATTCAGTTTCAAATTTCTGATCCTCCTGCCAATGCAATCCATTGTCCCTTGACACCAACAATGAGGTAAACTGCTTTACTTTTTCACCTCTCTTTATGGGCCAGCTTTTATTTTCATTGGACTCAATAAGTAAATACAACTTTTGAGGCTTGTCTGGGTCAAGCACCATTTTTTTGATGGTATTGATAGTGCTGTCTTTGGTCACCACCACTTCATTTGCATGATCTCCTTGAGAGCTAATGCCCAATATATCTTCTGGTCGTGGATAAATGGCGTGCCATGACGTTCCCTGATCCATGCTTTTGAAAAGAATCTTATCGGTTCCTGCATAGACTACATCAGAATCAAATGGATCGAATGTGTAAAACCTGACAACTCCCCTTAAGTTGAACATTCGCCAGTGTTCTCCTCCATCGTAGGTAACGAATGACCCTGTCATGTCACAGCTTACAAATGCATGATCGGGATTGGATGGGTTGATTGCTGGATTGAACATGGCGCCACCACCCCCAGGCCCTATAAACCCCCAATCATCATTTCTTTTATTTGGATTGAGTTGAATTAATGTACCGTCTTCTGTTTTTTTCTCCTGTGTTTCGGAAATACAAGAAGGCAACATGCCTAAAAAAGCACAGAGTGACAATAACCTAACTATCTTTTTCAATGGTATTAATTTATATATATAGAAAAACAAGCAACAGCGTTTTTGGTCTCCAATACCAAACACAAGAACCGAAAGTAGTGAAATATACTTTTCCTGAATCAACCTTCTAAGGGATTCACCAGCTCTATGTTGACGATTCATTGTTGACAATTTTGAATTATTAATATCATGAAAGGCTCTGGGAAATATAAAAAAGGTTCCTTATAAGATCTCCTCTGTTTTTTTTTCAAATGCTTAACTGATATTGTATATTTCTTTAGTTCTTGTATGGATAAATATGTTTCTTCCTTACCTCAACTGCGCTTAAACCAAGCAATATCAAGCCGTTGCTGGGTATCGTTTCAAATTCTGGTTTTCCTTCAAAACAGGAATCATTCAGGTGTCGCTGGGCATTTTCGGTACTTATTAAATTTACAGTATTTATCTTTTTTCCTAGACGTTTGTTTTTCCATTCGTAGGCATAAAATACTTTGTTTCCCATTTCAATAGCATCACTATAATAGCAGTTTTCTTTTGAAGTGTATTCCCTGATATTCACTCCATAACGAATAGGAATCGTTTCAATAAACCCATCTTCATATACTACTTCATACCAGCCAAGGAGCTCGGATGTGTCATACATATTGTAGGGCATACAATAGGCACTTGATATGTGTCCTGAGTTTAGAGAGGCGTGTAAAAAAATCAAACTGCTCACATTGCGTTCAATTAAAATCCCTTTTACCGACCGTTCAAATGGGCATTCCCCATCACCCTTTACACCGACTACAATAGCGTTTTTTTCTGACGCATTGGAAACAACGAACCCCTTTTCATTATTATTCACCTTGCCATTTGGCAAACCAGACAAGTCCAAATTCATGCGACGATCACCCGGCCCGCTGTTTAATTGAGAACTAATATCAACTGCTACGACTGGATCCCCATCTTCGCTAGGCTGGGATTTACCACTAAGGTTTTTACGAATAGACGGCATGAGTGCTCGAACCGCCTTATTAAGACTTTCCTTATCAAGTTGATTGCCTGTCCATAACGAACTGGCGCACCCTAGAAATCGTGATAATAAATCCCTTCCAAAAATGTATTCATTGGTTGCAGCCCAGGCAGAAGGGGCTCCTCCTACAAAATTTGTCTTTGTGGTTCTTTCATCCCACTCAGGGATATCACTGTTCATATTACCGAATAATTGCTGAAACCCTGCCTTATCCAGTGTTTCTTCATTTTCCCTTCCACCTACACCTTCAGACCACATCCAATTCAACACCAATATATCTTTAGGGATGGATTCTTTGATCTTTTCAAAAGGAATCCCTCCAGGGTTCAAATATTTTTCACCTGTCAATGTTTTTTTTGTCTTAATCCCTTTGCCCCTAGCTCTTTCTAGGAGATAATCTCCCCAAAGGGCAACTTTTACCCCCTTTTTTGTAAGATAATCATAGAGCTTGTTCACATCAGAAATATAAAGGTCAGCATAATCCCTATCTTTAAAACTTGGAGACTTTTGCATAGGAAACCCTCGCCATTCATCATGCCCGATATGAATCATTTTGGGTTGGACTACATTGATGTATTCATCAAAAACATCAAATACCAATTCGTATGTCTTGGGGTTCGTGGTATCATATACATCTGGCCAAATATCATCCGGGTATGCAGCCAATTCAGGGTGGGCATTGAGTAAGGCATAGGCATGCGATAATGTGGGAATCTCTGGGATGAAATCGATAAAATTAGTGCGGGCGTATTGAACGATATTGCGTGTAAATTCCTTATCAAGGATTTCCCCATCCCCTGCATCCTGATGATTGGAATTACGGTTATAACCATACAACCCTTCCAATTCAGGTGTTTGGGTATAATTCATATCTTTGGCAAACAAAGACCAACCGGCATTTATCTCAGGATGCCGATCTGAGCGAAAACCGTTGAACTCTACGAACAACTTATTAAACTTGTACAGTGCCATGAAGTCTTTGACGAACCGTTTGAAATAAGCTACATTTTCTGAGCCCGGCACAAAAAGACGGACACCCCTGAATTCGTAGCTTGGCCAGTCTCTGACCTTAAGGCATGGGATCTGAAATTGCTCTTGTTTACTTATCAGCTGACGCAGTGATTGCAAGCCGTAAAAAGCACCTGCTTCATCCCATCCTGCTATAATTACCGCCTTATTTTCTACTATCAGGACATACCCCTCTTTACCCGGGCTTTTACTGGTTACATCAATATTCCGTGCCTGACAATAGCTTTTTATCAATGGGTTATCAATGGTTCCCATTACGATGTTGTTGGTATTCGCTGGTATTTCCGACACAACTTGGGTTTGTAACGGCATGTGAAACCTATCTACCATGTCATTGACTAAAAATTTCGCCAGTTCCCGGTCTGCATTCGAAGCATTCTGTGGAAGTAAAACCTTGGTTTTGCTATCAAGGCCGAATGACCCTGCTGATAATTTTATTTCTTGTGGCTGAGGAAAAATAAATGGAAGACCAGCCCCATTAAGAAAATGGGAACTGATAACAATCGTGATTATTGAAATAGTTGCTTTTAGATGGTTCATAAGAATTGTTGAAGTTTGTTTTTATAGCATTCAAGTGCTGCCATTATTAATAATACAGTGTACATATAGTTTTCTTATTCATTCAATTAGAATTCCACTAACAATAAAAATAATTATACTTTCGACACCTCATTTCTTTTACTTATTGTAGCAGTCAATTATTCTGTCTCAGGTTTACCATGCCATACACTAGAACCAAAAGTGGTGAGGTAAACTTTTTCGGCATCATTGTCATCCAGAACAACCCGATGACCCCAATGAAAATCATAGCCTTTTAGTTTATTCCAAGTTTTGCCATAGTCATCACTCCGATATGCACCCTGACTAAAGGTATTGCAATAGACACGACCCGGATGATTTATATCGACAGTAACATCATATACATATTCATCTTTATCAAAAACAGAAGTCCAGGTATCTCCTCCGTCATTTGACATGACTATACCTCCATCCAAATCAAACAATTCATTTTTACCGCCATCTCTCATTGCTATGCGGCTGCCAATCAGATCACTCAAGCTTATATCTGCCCAAGAACCAACGTACAGTCTATCGGGGTTTTGAGGATCAAATGTCAATCCGTTTGGAAATTGCACCTTTTCACCAACATCAAGTTTTTGCCAGGAATCAGCGCCATCAGTAGATCTATAAACCGCTCCCATGAAAAATCCCCTGCCTGTTTCTCCATTTTTATGTTGTGGTGTAGCACTTGTAATTAAAAACAAAGTACCGTCGGGCAAAATGGTAATCTCAAAGGCTGCAAGGCTTCCGGTTATCCCATTATTTCGTAGCTCCCAAGACTGACCTCCATCGATAGATTTGAATACACCTTTCCCGTAAGCTGATACATACAATATCCTATTCTCAACCGGTGAATTCTCATCTAACACTATGGAAGTTGAAGGAGAATCAAAGCCCATTCCTTCAACTGTAGGAGTCCAGGACCTACCCCCATCAACTGATACAGCCACACCTCCTTTGCCTCGTTCTTTCCATTTCGGATTGCGGGTCATTTTTCCTCTTGGGAAATCATGTAACCCAGACCAAACAGACCATATTTTACCTTTGACATTAGGATCAAAAACCATCCAATAACAGGTATTGTGCCAGTTAGAAGGAATCCCCTTGGTTGATCTGACCCAACTTTTCCCACCATTGTAAGAGTGGTGGTATCCTATGTCTGTATAGCTGATGGCAATATGTTCTTTGTCAAAAGGATCGAAGTGCACTCCATATGTGGTAGTAACATCTACTCCGCGGCTGATATAGCTTCCGTCAACCTCCTGCTTGCTGTAAATTTCACTCCATGTATTACCACCATCTGTGGTTTTCATGGTACGGTACCAATCTGTAACAATGGCAACATCAGAATCATTTGGAGCTACGCCAACGTCAATGAGGCGGATGTACTCACCCCCAAACGCTTCTTGCACCCAGGTATCTTTCAGGTTTAGAGCATCCTGACCGTCTTTGACTGCATATTGCCCTGATCCTCCCCCACCTTTCCACACCCATTTCCATGACTTCCCTTTATTCGTCGACTTTAGTGCTCCGTACCAATTGCTTGTGCCATCTTCTTTTTTCTCAACAAAGCTACTGGCAATCACATAAATGTTAGCCGCATCATTTTCTGATGCGGCCAAACTAGAATAGGTAGGTATTATGCTCTGAAAATTATTTAGAGTTGAGTCCATAGCTTGCTGCCAACTATTCCCCAAATTCTTTGAATACCAAAGTGTTGTTGGAGCCTCAACACCACTGCCTCTAAGAGGTTCATTATTATGCAATGCATAAAATATGGTACCCTTTTCACCTTTAATATTGCCGCCAGTAAATGAAAAAGCCGGCTGCATTAACTCCGGCAATTTTATTAAAGCGTATTCCCAATTTTCTTTGTCTAAAACATATACCCCATTGGGGGTGAAGGCATATACTTTATCAACGAGAGTAGTGCTGTTGGTATATATGAATTCAATTTTATTGTCAAGCATTAATTTACTCCAATCTGCCCCTCCATTTACAGAATAAAAGAATTCCTGATCAATGCTAAAGTAAATTTTATTTGGGTCATCAGCATCAATTCGAATGTTCTTGACCTGATTTGAATTATTGGAATCAGGATAAATAGAATTGTCTTTGGTTTCTAAGCTGTAGTTGGCATGATCTCCTTTAAAAACTCCACTTATAATGTCGCTTTCCTTCGGGAAGATCGTTTGCCATGACTTACCACCATCTTTTGACCTGTTAAGTGTTGAAGAACCAATGAATAAAATGGCGGAATCTGACGGATGGTAAGCAAATGAAGAAGACCCGTTTGGGAAATTTACTTGTGCGTAAGACAACCCTCCATTGTTGGTAATATATGCACCTGTCATATCGCACCTGATCATAAAATCATCGGTACTGGAATATGAAAACGTAGGAATGAATGTAGAACCTCCTCCTCCCGGGCCTATTTTTTTCCATTGTTGTGATTCCTCAACAATAATTTGATTCCGTTTTTGTCCGCAACCTTGGATGGAAAACAAAATAGAAAACAAAAAAAGGCAATAGATGCTGCCGTAAATTGATGGTGTACTTTTCATATTAAATGACAGTTTTTTCAAGGAAACCTTCGTTTGAAATGTGCTATTTAAAGTTTTGAGATTGTTTTTAATTATAGCTCCTGCTCAAGCCAAACAAGAAGATCCTTTATGTATACATCTGGTTTTAAGTAATGAGGTTGATCATACTCGATCAATTTTTTCTTTACTGGAATCATTTCAAACAATTCCTTTGCCCTTGCATTTCTCTTTTGATTGTCCTTTTTAGCTATGACCATAAGCATAGAAAAACCATCGTATCTGGTAACAAAATTACTGGTATTGGAAATCCTAGCTGGAGGGGTTTGATCTGTAATTTTTTCAGTTGCTGGTACGGTTAGAATAGAAGTTTTAATTCTTGGTTCAACACCTACCAGTATCGAGCCTATCCAACCTCCCATACTGGCACCCATTACTGCAATTCGACCTGGATCAATATCAGGGCGAGTGAGTAAATAGTCAATTCCTCTACGAAGGTCAACAACGGACTGAACCATCCAATCTCTGTAGTAATAAGGACTCCAGTTTGTGCCTTCATCAAAACCACCTTCCACTTTTCGTTCTCCGAAAAGAAAATGATCAGGAGCCAATACTGCATAACCCTGTGCTGTCAATAGAGGGATCAACTCCAACACCCAGTCTTCATTTTTCCCCCAGAATAGATTCCATCCATGCATCAATACAATTACTGGTAGCTTTTGATTTTTCTTCTCTTTGGGTATAACCAAGTATGCCGGTACTCTTTGTTCTCTGGCACTACGATAAGAAATCTTATACAGCGTGTGAGGACTTCT
>CAXBNB010000047.1:0-12704 GCA_963976505.1 uncultured Reichenbachiellaceae bacterium | reverse complement strand
CAGGGTCGGATGGCATAGAAGTATCATAAGAATAATATTCTTTTATCCTTTCAAATTCTGCATCATCGACAGGAGTTTCGACCAATGTCCCTTTGATTTGTGCAAAACTTTGTAAAGTACAAAAAAGAAATGGCACAAGCATAAATAACGTATGGCGAATGTATAATTTGATTTTTAAAGTCATTTTTTTACTAGTATTTAGTGTAGTTTTAACCGATCCCTTATCCGTTCAACCCCCATTTAACAAATAGGTCTCAAGGCCATAATCTTCTAACTTTATTTATTTTTCAACCTGAATCTCACCCATAGGATACCAACCTTCTTCATTGATTCCTGCAATAGCCAACTTCACTCTTGGTTCATAGGAAACAGGAGAAACTAGTGCGACCTCAATGGCGTAAGTCCCTTCGGGCATGTCATGTGGAATGTACAATTTCTCATCATGGAGTATGTCTCCCGGAAGCCAGGTTCGGATGTCGGCTTCTGTTGGCAGAACTACTGTTTTCTCCTGATTTTTTAACCTAATGGCAAACTTGTAGTCTTTATAAATAGGTGCTACTCCTTTGTTTTCCCACCACGAGGTAATTGACAGTTGACCATGAGGACGAACAACGGACGGAAATGTAAATTTCCTGAGTACATATCTGTATCCCATTTTATTCAGCCATTCATCTACCAATGGCCTCCACTCTTCTGGTACAGCAGAACTCTTGGCATTGAAAGAAGAAATATGCCATTGGAGGGCCTTTTCAAATATATACTTCACCGTGTCTTTGGAGTATTGGCGTGGACCCAACCACTGTAAAAATGTACCACAAATCTCCATGGCAACAGGCGCTTTCTTCCATGCCTGGCTCAAGCCACTTTTGATGATGTCTTGAGGATAAATATCGCTCATGTGACTCCAGCCCCCCTCTTCCCAAAAGTTGATGTCTCCCAGGCAATCTATCCTCCATCCCAAATGACGCATATTTGGCCCTTCACCATTATTCCTGCCATTAGACCAATAGGCCGCTATATTTGTGCCTTTTACCAGCTTTTCAGGATCGGGAGCATCCCCATTTAGGGGTTGAAAAATAAGATGAGTTTTTCTGAAATTATCGAGGTAAACATTGATCAGTGCCAATCGGGTCTGATCCGTCAATAAGTGCATACCATCTCCTTCACCCCAGTGCCCGACAAAGGAAACATCCACCATTTCCAAGTCTGGATGTCCATCATACCTTTGCCCTAGTGCGGCTATCATGCCACCGAAGTATTTTAAATATGCCGGATTTTCGGCATCTACTTCCCATTTAGCTGATTTGACGTTTTTTTCCTTGCCGATGATTTTTCTATACCAGAGGGGTGCGTTCTTTTCTTCTGTGCCTTCATAAGGAGATATTCTCAGCATTAATGTTTGACCTCTTTCTGCTGCCGTTCTCAAGGCTTTTTCAATCAAGTCCCAATTATAAACTCCAGGTTCAACCTCCAGAAACCGCCAATTGACACGAAAGTACGCAATGGTAGTTTGTGGATGGTTTGGATTGGTCAGATCTCCATCGAATTCCTGATATTCAATAGGAAAACCTTCGGTCCATTTGATGCCTTCATTTAAGTCATCTCCGTTGAATCTTTGAAATGTGGTAAAGCCAATCCCAGGGTTGTTAAGCACATCATTGATCTCTTTGGGAAAAACCTTCACTGCTACTTCTGGCTCTGATTTCTGAGCCAATAATGTAGAGGAAAATACTAGCGAGATAAATATTAAGATAGTCTTTGCAATGCAAAGAACAGTTGATTTAAACATCGTTATTTGGTTGTAATTAGTTTTACAAAATCATCATTGACACTTGCCAACAATCCTTTTTTATGCTTTTCTGCTCGCCCCAATTGAATTGATTTTAGTTTTTTTACATCTCCTGACAGATTCAATTCTGAAGTATAACCTCGAATAGGACTAAAACTTCCTTTACCATCACCCTTTAGAAACAGTCCTTGTCCGGCATCATTCCGAGGAGTTTCTACTTCTGAATTATAGAGATTACCAGCAATTACGATATCATTTATTCCGTCTCCGTCATAGTCTTCATAAAGGATACCAAACACCGCTGAAATTTGGGCTGGTTTAGGAAGATTTACCAAATCAAAACCACTTTGGGTGTTGAGAAGGATGCTGTTTGAAAAAGTATTTGCAGTTAATTGATCTGCCTCCGCCAGCGCTGTTGAGTCATACACATCGACCAAAGTAGCCAGGCCAAAGGAATTATAATCTTTGAACTTCTTTTTGAGATCAGGAATCTGCTCAGAGGAACACTGTTTGCCTCTCAATGGATATAATTTATCGTTTTCGTAATAGCTGAGCACAATATCCAAAGAACCATTATTGTCAAAATCTTTAGAATACAACCTGAAAGGTGCATCAGGTTTTGCTTTGTATTTGTAGTTCTCTCCTAGGTTTCCAAGGATGTAATCCATAGCTCCATCATTGTTCACATCCCCTTCGGTAATACTGAACCACCAACCACTGCTGCTTGCCAGTGTAGAATCTCCTTCTGCTTTTTTCAATAAACCATTGTCATTCTTAAAGATCGTAACCGGCATCCATTCGCCAACCACAATCAAATCTTTCTGTCCATCTCCATCATAATCCGACCACAAGGCATCTGTGACCATACCAAGAAATTGCAAATCACGAGCTTGACTTTTTGTTACATCTTTGAATTTTCCTTTTTCATTTTCAAGCAAAAAACTCCCCGATGATTTAGGGTATTTAGCTGGCAAAAGTCTCGTACCTACAAACAAATCCAAATCACCATCACTATCATAATCATGTGCTCTCACCACTCCCCCGCTAGCTCCTATTTTGGGTAATGCGGCAGTAGCTTTTGTAAAATTTCCTTTGCCATTATTGAGGTATAATCTGTCCTGATAGTAGCCATCACCTTCTGGAAATTCGTTCCCACCACTTACTACATAGAGATCGGCATCTCCATCCTGATCGGCATCAAAAAAGATGGCATCCGTATCTTCATTTGTCAAGTCTGCAGCTATTGATTTTTGTGTTGTTTTAGAAAAAGTTGAATTACTGTTCTGGATATAAACAGCTGCTTCAAACCCTTTCGCCCCACCGATAAAGAAATCTTCCAAACCATCATTATTTATATCTCCAACAGCAAGAGCAGGTCCAAAAGTTGACATTTTGTGTGGGAGCAAAACTTCCTTTTCAAAATCATCGTAACTATTTTCTTCATGACGATGATTAATCGCATAAGCCAAAGTCTCGTCTGAAAAGAGTGGCTTGTTAGCTACTTCTTTTTCCGTTGAATCTATCGACTCACTGTATTTAACCGCAACAATCTGATTGGCTTCAATATTTTCCAATTCACTCACCTTACCATCTGGCCAAGTAACTTGTACCAAGTCAATGGTCTTTGCTTGGCCTACACCAAAATGTAAGGTGTAATCCACACTAGACTGATATCCTCTGGTAACTTGCTGCTCCAGAAATTGCTTTTGACCTCCTGACTGAATCATTATTTTTGATCCAATCCCATCAATATTTGAAGGCTTTCCTTTCAATTTTATATTGAGAAAATAATTCCCTGTCAACTCGGTGGCATTATTGCGATAGACGTGAGCCACATCATCTATATTATTGACAACCAAGTCCATGTCACCATCATTATCCAAATCTGCATAAGCCGCTCCATTCGAATATGAAGGCAAATTGATTCCCCAATCGGCATTCTTTTTTTCGAAATTTAAGCCGTCAATATTTTTATATACCAGGTTAACTGTCTTTTCAGAAGGTACTTTGCTCAGTATTTCCTTAACTAAAGTTCTAAGATCGGCTTTACGTTTTCTTCGTTCAAGGTCAATCCTTGTTTTTCTGTAGTTGTCATAATCCTTATTATTGGTGTTTTTTCGCATACCGTTCGTCACCACCAAATCCTTGAAGCCGTCATTGTCCAAATCCACAAAAAGTGGCGTCCAACTCCAATCTGTACTGGCTACACCTGCCATTGGGGCAATGTCTGAGAAAGTTCCGTTCCCGTTGTTTAGCTGAAGGGTGTTGCGCATGTACTGATAATGCCCTCCAACCTGTACCATGATGTTGAAGGCCTTTGGATTCATGGAAGCCATATTCGTTTTTCTACCGTAGTTGGAAGAAGATCGCATATCCAAAACAAATATGTCCTGCCAGCCATCATTGTCAATGTCACTCATGTCCACACCCATAGACGAGTAGGAAATATGACTCATAGATTCCAAAGCACTTTCTTTGAAAATACCTCCACCCATATTGTTGTACAAATAGTCACGACCTAAAAAATCATTGCAGACATAAATATCAGAGCGATTGTCATTGTTTAAATCTCCTACAGCAACACCGAGACCATCTCCAAGTTCTGACTGATTGATACCTACATCAATTTTAATCTCAGTAAAATGCCCCTCAATATTTTCATAAATCTTATCTCCTATTTCTTTGCTGTAATGGTATTCCTCTATCCTTTTAGAAAGCTCTTTCACAGGATCAACTGCGTGATTTAACAAGTACATATCCAAATCACCATCCTGATCATAATCAAAAAATGAAGCTTGTATTGAAGTACTGTTGTCATCCAAACCAAATTCAGAAGCCCTTTCTGTAAAAGTAAGGTCCCCATTATTTACAAATAAAAGATTGGTTCTGAGGGCAGTATTGACTCTACCTGAACGGCAGATGTAGATGTCTAAAAAACCATCTTGATTGATATCTGTCATGGTCACTCCAGTTTTCCAACCGGAAAGTGTATCCAAACCAGATCCTATGGTAATGTCTTCGAATTGGAATCCTCCTTTATTTAAAAACAACTTTCCTGTTGTTTGATTTGATGAGAAGTAGATATCCACGAGGTTGTCATTGTTTATATCTCCAACAGCTACTCCCCCACCATTGTAAAAATTGGTATAGGAAAGTATGTTGTCATTATTATTAAGTCCTTCGGTTATGTCATTTCTAAAATTAATGCCAGTGTCATTTGCTTTAGTAAGTTCTAGTAACAGACCCTCCTGTTTTTCGATAGGATTACATGAAAGAATGGTAAGCATTGAGAATAATAAACTATAGTAAGTCAATCTTTGACATTTTGGTTTTATGCTATACTTCATCAGTCAGTATTAAGTAAAATCGTATTTCGAAATGTATCCAGTAAACCTTAATTTAAGGTGACATTTCCCTCGCAATTCACAAGAAAAATAAATTCATACAGGAAAATGAATGATTGTATGAATACCAGATCATTCCAGAGTTAAAAGAGTACCTGACCAGTTGGTCTGGTACTCTTTTGTTTCATTAGGCATTAATTGAATATGCCCTATTTATAAATCAATTATTGTCAGGAGTGAGTTGAGTATTGGCATCAATCTCCGTTTGAGGAATTGGGTAATAAGATTTTGATGCGTCAATATTACTAAAATTGCCTCCTGGGTACTTGCCTTCCAAAGCTACTTTCCACATTTCAATGTGTTTTCCACTCCTTACCAAATCAACTCTTCTATGGCCTTCCATGAAAAGTTCTTTGGCTCTTTCATCCAAAATAGCAGCTCTCAATTCTATTTGATCCAACCCGCTTACGTCAATCAAATCGGCTCTATCCCTAACTAGGTTTAAGGCGGTCATGGCCCCATCTTGGTCGTTGGTTTCGTTTAAAGCCTCAGCTCTTGTTAGCAAAATATCAGCATACCTTAAAACAGCATAATTAACTCCTGATTCGGATGGATTACTATCAAACCTGTTCTGTCCACCTGTATGTTTAGTAATAGGAGCATAATCTAAATCAGATATAGATACACTTGCGTCAGCGGATAAAGTAGTGTATTCTGGTGTTCCTGGAATTACATAATATTCAAATACGCCAGGACTTGTTTCTTTTTTACTTCCACCTTGATAGCCATTAGCCATGTTATTTCTTCGGGCATCATTGGCATCAAAAGATTTATAGAATTCATCTGTAACCACTAGGTTGCCCCATCCACCTTTTTGATATGAACCATCCAATGTAAACCAAGACAATTGAGATTGAGCTCCTGAGCCGCTTCCATCGCTGTGTACAGCAAATACCCATTCATTGTCAGTTTTGTTAGAGGCATAAAATAGTTCGGTAGCACTTGGGTACAAATCATATTCCCCTAAATCCATTACGGCCTTTGCATCGGCAGCAGCAGCGACCCAGTTTTTAGCATTTAAGTGGGTTTTAGCCCTCAACCCCAATGCTGCTCCTTCTGTGGCTCTACCTACGCCATTCGTAGCATAGCCTGGCAAATCTGGTGCAGCCTCAGTTAGGTCTTTTATAATCTGAGTAATAATATCAGCCTGAGGAGTTAGCCCCAAATCGCCGGTAGTTTCACCCAAGTTCAATATAACATCTCCAAAATTAAATGTGAGGTCATAGTAAGCCAATGCCCTCAAAAACTTAGCTTCAGCTACATAAGTAGCCTTTACCTGATCATCAATATTCATTCCTTCCAATACAGAAAGTGCAAAGTTTGAAGATGAAATCACTGCATAGGCACCAACCCAAACTTCATTGGTATATTGCTCATTGTTGCCCCAGGTACCTATTTCATAAGGATCGGAACCACCAGACCAAGTATCTTGTCCATAATCAGTAGGTAGTTCTGAAATTTGCAGCAAACTCATTTCATAGTAAGTTCCCCAATCTGTTCCTTTTAGACTTGAATAAACACTTGTAATCAATGATTCTGCATCTTCAACAGTTGTATAACCGTTTGAAGCCAACAATTCTGAGTAAACGTTTTCTTCAAGTTTGTCATCACACGAGATAGTACTTGTCAGTATTATTCCTATTGCAAATTTTATTATTATATTATTTTTCATAGTTGTATCTTTTTATGTCCAATTAATTAAAACCCAAGCCTTAAACCGATTGTATAAGTCTTGTAATTGGGAAACCCATTATCGTCAACCCCTCTTCCCGAACTCTGGGAAACACCACTATAACTAAAGCTCACTTCAGGATCAAATCCACTGTAGTTTGTGAAAGTCATGAGGTTTTCTGCTTGAACATACACTTCTGCATTTCCTAACCATGACACAGCATTGGTATCAAACCTATAAGCCAAAGAAACATTTTTAAGTCTCACATAAGAAGCATCCTCAATAAACTCAGAGTTGACATAACCACCATAACCATTTCTTCCATCAAAATAACCAATACCAGGTCTAGTTCCAGAGGTGTTTGCTGTTGTATATCTATCCGCAGCTTTTGCGCTTCTAAGTTCATCAACCATTACACCTCTCAAGTTGAGTAAATCATTACCCTCAACACCCTGAAAAAATACGTTTAATGTAAATCCCTTGTACATGAACCTATTGTTTAAACCCCAGGTAAAATCTGGCGTAGCATTACCAATGATGCTTCTGTCGTCAGCATTTAGCTCACCATCTCCATTGACATCCTTGTACTTGGCCTCTCCTGGCTTTGAAAGAGGTTGTGGGCCATAAGTCTCACCAACTTGTACCACTCCATCATAAGTATAACCATAAAAGTCCCCCATTTGTCCACCAGCGACCATTTCTCTATAGGCCTCTTGACCATATCCGGAAACTGGCTCTCTGGCGAGTCTTATCACTATTGGGGCGTCTCTATCCAGTTTGACTATTTCATTCTGGTTTTTTGAAAAATTACCAGAAGCAGTCCATTTGAAACCTCTGTCTATTATATTACCACCAAGTGAAAGTTCAACCCCACTATTGCTCATTTCACCAATATTGGCTCTAATTACACTGTAACCTGTAGAGGCTGAAGAAAGACTCTTGTCGATTATCATATCAACAGTCTGTGTCTTATATACTTCAACAGCACCAAACAATCTACTTCCCCAAAAGCCAAAATCTAGGCCTATGTTGAGCATATTTGACGTTTCCCATTTCAAGTCAGGATTAGGAGCAAACCTACCATCAGGTCCTAGTCCAGATGCTGCTGATGACCCGTCAAAAGAATATTGCTTCTCTGTGGGAGATACTCTTGCCAGTGCGGTATAAGCTGAGAAATTGTTGTTTCCGGTCACACCATAAGCAACCCTTAACTTAAGGTTATCAATTAAATTAGAGGTATTTAAAAAATCTTCGTCTGAAACCCTCCATGCTACTGAAGCAGAAGGAAATGCGCCCCATTTGTTGTTAGCTCCCATTTGAGAAGCTCCATCCGACCTAATGGTAGCTGTAAGCAAATACTTGTCTTGAAAACTGTAATTTGCGCGACCAAAGAAAGAGATGATTCGATTTTCAGACCTCCAACTGGCAATGTTCTGTACTGAGGCTGAGGCTAGATTGTTGTAAGAAGTCTTATCTGTAGGAAATCCGTTACCAGTAGCATCAAAACTTCTGAATTCGAACTTTTGATCTGAAGCGCCTGCTAAAACATTCAAAGTATGACCATCAGACAATTCAGGAGTATAGCTTACTGTTCCTTCAACTATATAATTTTCATTTTTAGATTCTAAAATAGCGCCGTAAGCCACTGCCCCTCCTGCTGAATATTTGGCAGGTTCGAATGTACTGTTTGTATTGGCAGTATTATCAAAACCAACACTGATCTTGGCAATTAATCCATCTAGGATTTTATAGTCTGCCCAAATATTGGCATAAGTTCTAAACTGGTTTTGATCCCTATCCGGAACAACCAATCTGCCAATTGGATTCACCCAAGGTGGACCTCCTTGCTCTCTCGAAAAAGAAGTACTGCCAAAAGTTCCGTCATCATTAAAGGCAGCTCTTCCAGGCTCTGCTCTCAACAGTCTATACATATCCGAATTACTTCGAAATCCAGGTCTATTGCTAGCACCCAATGCATCGATTTTTGCAGAGTAAAAATTCATACCAACATTGGCATTCTTTCCAAATTTCCTGTCGACATTCAACCTAATAGACGCACGGTTAAAATCAGTATTCAGTAAAATTCCTTCTTGTCTAAAAGAATTTAGGGACAATGAAAAACGTGTGGTTTCATCACCACCCGTTGCACTTACAGTATGACTTTGAACCCCAGCATCTCTGGTACCTTCTTTCAACCAATCCGTATCGATTCCATTGGATAAATCGGCAGAATTATACCATGGATTGCCATCATTATTGTCATCGGCATAGAGTTGATTTCGATTGGCTGAATAATCATTCCAGTTTAGGAATTCTACTGTGTTGTTTATCTTTTGAACACCTCCATAACCATCATAACTAACATGTACTTCTCCTCTTTTACCTTTTTTGGTAGTAATTAACACTACTCCAGAAGAACCTCTAGAGCCATATATTGCCGATGCTGACGCATCTTTTAAAATGTCAATAGATTCAATATCAGAAGGATTGATAGAAACACCAGCAGACATTGGAAATCCATCAACCACGTATAACGGTTCGTTGCTATTAGAGATAGAATTGTAGCCCCTTATCACCACAGACAACTCACCTCCTGGCTTACTATCACCTCTTGATACCTCGACACCTGCGGCACGTCCCTGCAACATTTGAGCAGCTGAAGAAACCGACGCACCCATTGTCATGTCTTCTTGATCTAAAGAAACTACTGCTCCTGTTAAATCTTTTTTCTCAACGGTTCCATAACCCACCACCACTATTTCCTTTAGTGCAGTAATGTCCGCCTTTAAGGATAAATCAATGGTTGCTCTATTACCAACGATGACTTCCTGTTTGATAAAACCCACCGAACTGAAAACCAAAATAGAATTTTCATCGGGCACATTAAGAGAAAACCTGCCACTGATATCAGTGATTGTTCCAACAGAAGTACCTTTCAGCAAAACATTTACACCTGGCAAACCATCAATCTCATCTGCAGATGTAACTGTTCCGGTTACTAATTTGTCATCGTTTAATTTGCTCCGTAGCTGCACCCCAGGTTTCGTCATTACTCGACTCCTATCGGATGTATTCGAGTTCAATTCACGGGAAACTTCTACCGGGTCTGACGTGGTAAGTACAATTTGTCTGTCAAAAACCACGAAATTTACATTGGTGCCTTTAAAAAGTTTTTCCAGAACTGTTTCAATCTTCTGGTTTTTAGCATTTAACCTTACTTTCCTATTTGCATCAATTTGTTTTTGATTAAATAGAAAGTAAAATTCACTTTGGCTTTCGATCTCATCCAATACCATTTCGAGACTGGCATCAGTAATGTTTAGGGATATCTTAGCCTTTTGGCTATAAGAACTAGAGGCCATTACGTTCATAATTCCCAGTGTAATCAATAGTGTAGTAATTCTCATGACTCTCACAATTTTGGTTATAATATGGGGCGCAATCTTCTCCTCATTAAGTTTTTTTTTCATAATTTTGCATGTTTTAGTGGGTAATTGATTTCTTAAAATTCTCATCTACTAAAATTTAAGGCGGAAAAACGCTCCAACGTTTTTCCGCTCTTTTTACTGTTAAGTTTATGTCATAAGCGTTCGCTATTTTTAAGGTTATAAATACTTATTTAAGGTTAATTTTAATTTTTCTCTTTTCAAACTTCCCATTTTTATCGGTTATCCTTTCTTCGAATTTGTAATCGATATCAAAGGTCAACTTGAGGAGCCTCATTACTTCCTCTATCTCTTCATTCTCAAAGGTTGCACGTAACCTAAATTCATTGTTCTGGTTCTCATTGACTTCTATATCAACATTGTACCATCTACTCAATCTTTTGACAACTTCATCAATAGGGTCATTTCTAAATACAAGCTTCCCTTCCTTCCAGGATGAGTATTTCTTAGAGTTTACTTTTGATTTTTTCAATACTTTTTGATCGCTGTTGTAAACAACCCTCTCATTGGGCTTCATTTCTACCATTTGATCACTGCCCTTTCGGTTTAACACTACTTTTCCAGACTCTAGCACAACATCAGAATTAGTATCCCCTCCGTATGCTGTAACATTAAATTGAGTACCAAGAACTGAAATATTCAAATCAGAAGTTTTGACATTAAATGGCTTGTGTTTGTTTTTTACAATATCAAAAAAAGCTTCGCCAGTCAATTCCACATCTCTGGTACCGGTGAACACGGTAGGATACTTAAGAGATGAGCCACTATTTAGCCAGCCACTACTTCCATCAGGAAGGCTGAAATTAACCCTAGAACCCAAGGGTGCTATAATCTCTGCATAAGAAATTTCTCCGCTTATTGGGTTCATCTCAACCTTGGAGTAATAACCAAATACAATAACCAAAGGAAGCAATATTATTGCTGCAATTCTGGAGTATGATTTCCAAAGTGAACGCAACACACTTCCTTTTTCTTCGAACTGTTTGTCTGTAATTTTAAAATAAAGTTTGTAAAAAATATGACTCAAATCCCTTTCTTCAAGATTTTGATCTTCACACGCCTTCTGCCATTCAGAATTTAAAACCTCCTGTAATTCCTCTTGCTTCGTTTCATCACGAAAAGCATTTTCAATATAAATATTGTCTTCTAGTGTAAACTTTCCATCTACATAATCCGACATTTTCTTTCTATCAATCTTTTCTTCCATTACTAGTTTTAAAACCTCAAGTGATTTGCGTTATACTAGTAATATCTGATAGAAACAAAAATCCCCTATTGCAGGGTCAAAAAAACTTAAAAGTTTTTGAAAACGAATAACCCAAGAAAGAGAATGGTTGACAAATTATGGTGTTTCCAATTGGCTTTAATGTACTTGGTGGCTATCGTCAATTGATTCTCAACAGTTTTAGGACTTATATCGAGTTGTCGTGCTATTTCTTTTACGGGCAGGTCTTCCATCCTGCTTTTTATAAAAATCTCTCTCCTCTTTTCTGGAAGCTTTTCAATTAATGAGTTGAGGTAATCTATCAAAGATTGATAGTCAATTTGATTGATAGTAGTCAAATCAACTTCGTCAAATTTCTGATCATTCTGCAGATACTCTCTCGATTGAGAATTTTTTATTAAAGACTTCTTAATGAAATTAAACGCAATCGTAAAAATATAAGACTTGAAAGAAAGATCCGCTTTGAGAGATTCACGTCTTGCCCAAATTTTCTCAAAAACATCTTGCACCAAACCTTCCGCTTCAGTTTCGGATTTGAGGTATTTCAACCCAAAATGGAATAATCTTAGGCTATAAAGCTTATAAAGACATTCATAAGCCTGAATATCACTTCTTTTAAGGCTTTTCACCAAATTAGATTCGCTATTTAGTTTTCTCTCTTTCAATAATGAATTGTTATCATTCCTTTTGTTTCTAGAATGAAGTAAATGCGTAAGGTATCCTACAGGTATCGAAAATAATTACGCCAAATGTATCACTTCTTTTTCTTATTGTTTGAATTTGAATAAATTCAGAATCAACGAGCAAGTTTGCTATTTTTAGCTAAATAACATAATAATCTTCGAATAGCTCAATGCATTTTTCCAAGTTGTAAAATCCAATTCAACATTATTGACAACTTCCTTTAGTAATCTTCGAAAGGAAACAAAAGAAAAAACACCAATAACTAAGTATGCAATTCTATTTTGCTTCAGATTCTAAGGAAAGTTTATGATAAATTTTAATAATATTAGAATACAAATTAATTAGAATTGTTACATTACAATCCAAAGTAACAGATGCACAGATTCTATTTCTTTGTTTCTTAAGATTACCATCTCCAAAGCTCCTATTTCTTAATAAAATAATTAGCAACTAAAAGTAGTTCACTTTTCAAATAGCTAATCAC